>CAYSHJ010000563.1:0-5091 GCA_964430385.1 uncultured Planctomycetaceae bacterium | reverse complement strand
TTGCGCACGTATCGCCATGCTCCGAATACCGGCTCGCGAAAAAGCTGGGCTGCCGGCGATGCGACCAGCCGCGCCGTACGACTGGCGTTGTGGACGCTGGCCGGAGAGATGGGCTATCCGACGACGTTGACCGCCGCGATGTGGGGCTTTCAGGACAGTCTGTTTCGCGGAAGGGAGATTCGTCTCGCGCGGCCGCTGGGCAGCTACGTGATGGAGAACATTCTGTTTAAGGTCTCGTTTCCCGCCGAGTTTCATGGTCAGACCGCCGTCGAGGCGGCTATCGCTTTGCATCCGCTCGTACGCGACAGGCTTGATAAGATCGCTGGCGTGCGGATCGAGACGCAGGAGTCGGCGATGCGGATCATCAACAAAACCGGCCCACTCAAGAATCCGGCCGATCGAGACCATTGCCTGCAATACATGGTGGCCGTGGCGTTGATCCACGGAACACTCGCGGCCGAGCACTACGAAGCCGAAACCGCCACCGACCCGCGCATCGACCGCCTGCGCGAACGGATGGAGGTTGTCGAGGAGCCACGTTACTCGCGCGACTATCTTGATCCCGATAAGCGGTCGATCGCCAACGCTCTGCAAATCGTCTTCGATGACGGCACTCCGTCGGATCGTGTGGAAGTCGAATACCCGTTGGGCCATCGCCGACGGCGCGACGAAGCTCGGCCCGCTCTGTTCGAGAAGTTTGTTCACAACGCGGCAACTCGGTGGCCTCAAGCCACGGTGGACCAATTCGTCGAACTGTTTCGCGACGCGGATCGGTTGGATGCCACCGAGGTGCCTGATTTTACCAATCCGACTTTGCCGAGTTGCCCGTCACGATAGTCGCCCGACGCGCCAGCGAAGGACCGCGGCCTCTATCCCTTGTTGGCGCGTCGGGCTAGTGTTCGCACACGGCCAGGTATCACTCGCCGATGTGCTTCGGAGCCGGTCATGGCCACACTCGACCAACTGACGAACGACATCTTGGCTCAAGAATCGATGCTGCGCGCGGGGGGCGGCGAAGCTGGGCGCGAGCGGCAGAAGCGACTCGGTCGACTGACGGTTCGTGAACGAGTGACAGAACTGCTGGACATCGACGCTCCATTCTTCGAGTTGGGCGTGTGGTCGGCATGGGGTTTGTATCCGGAATGGGGAGACGTCCCGGCGGCCGGAGTCGTGACGGGCATCGGTCGAATTCAAGGTCGCTCCGTGTTTGTGGTCGCGAACGACGCGACGGTGAAAGCGGGGGCCTTCTTTCCGCAAACGGTCAAGAAAGTGCTGCGGGCGCAACGGATCGCGATGTCGTTTCGGTTGCCGCTGGTGTACCTCGTCGATTCCGCCGGAGTCTTCTTGCCGCTGCAAGACGAGATTTTTCCAGACGAAGACGACTTTGGCCGCATCTTCCGCAACAACGCGGTGATTTCGGCGATGGGCATTCCGCAGTACTCGGCCGTCATGGGAAACTGCGTCGCGGGTGGCGCCTATTTGCCCGTGCTCTCCGACACGCTGTTGATGACGGAGGGGAGTCAGCTCTACTTGGCCGGTCCCGCATTGGTCAAAGCGGCGATCGGCCAGACAGTCGATCCTGAAGAACTCGGTGGTGCACGCATGCACGCCGAATTGAGCGGGACTGTCGATTACCGCGAGCCGGACGATCATGCTTGCTTGCGGCGATTGCGATCGCTCATCGAACTCTTGCCTCCGCGCGATTTGAGCACCGTCCCACACCAACCCGACGCACTAGCGAGGGACAGTGGCAGCAGTCCCTCGCTGGCGCGTCGGGTTAGTGAGATAGAAGAGGATTTCACCCCAGAGCGCGATCCTCAAGACTTGTACCAGTTGGTTCCGGCCGACGAGCGTGGCGAGTACGACATGCACGACGTGTTGGCTTGTCTGGTCGATGCCGGTTCGTTGCAGGAATTTCGCGCCGAATACGGCGTCTCGGTGGTGACGGCGTTCGTTCGAATAAATGGCCGACCGTGCGGCGTCGTCGCGAATCAACGGCAGCGCAGCCGAGCGGCAACTGGTGAACTGCAAATCGGCGGCGTGTTGTATGGTGACTCGGCCGAGAAAGCCGCGCGGTTCGTCATGCAATGCAATCAGACGGGAGTGCCGCTCGTGTTCTTACAAGACGTACGCGGCTTCATGGTCGGCAAGCAGGCGGAGCAATCGGGAATCATTCGCTCGGGAGCGAAGCTGGTCAACGTCGTCAGCAATAGTGTGGTTCCGAAGCTGACGGTCATCCTCGGTGGCTCGTTCGGAGCCGGAAACTACGCGCTGTGCGGCAAAGCTTACGACCCTTGGCTGATTCTCGCGTGGCCTACGGAGCGGTACGCTGTGATGGGCGCCGATCAAGCGGCGGATACGCTACTAAGCTTAAAGGTCCGCGATGCAGAACGCGAAGGGCGAGTCCTGTCCGAAGACGCAAAGCGGCAACTTCGAGATGAGATTCGACAGCGATACGAAACACAGACCGACATTCGTTACGGGGCCGCTCGCGGCTGGGTCGACGCGATCATCGCTCCGCACACGACACGTGAGTGGTTGGCCACGGCGCTGCGACTGATTCCGAGTGACGTTCCGCGAAGCGAGTTTCGCACGGGGGTGCTGCAGGTGTAGAAACTTTGGAATGCGGTGGACCCGAAGTTGGATCGTGAACTGGGCATTCTCGACGACGCGGCGGCTCGGCTGCCTGATCCGCGGTCGCAGAAGTTTGTGATCCACGATGTCGAGCGGCTGTCGCCCTCCACTGCCGGACGGTGTGCAACCCATAGCAAACGAAGAAACCCCGGTCGCTTTCGCGGCCGGGGCTATCGTAAACAATCAGATCGCGCCTGGGGCTTAGTCTTTGATCACGAACTCGCTGGGAGTCGCGATGAATTGCTCAAGCGATTTCTGACTGGTGAAGAGATACAGTCGGTCCTTGTACCAGACGGCGAAGTCCAACGAGCCTTCCTTCGTGACCTTGGTCTTGAGCAGCACGACGTCATTGCCGCCTGCCATCGGAGCGTACTGTTCAGGTTGTTCATCAAACGTGGCTTTCGCGTCGGCCGAACTGAGGTAATAGGTCCGTCCCTTGAAGAGTGAGGCATGCTCCGGCAAAGCGTTCTGCAGGTCGCGGTCATCGCGCAACGCGACCGGACAAAATCCTTTCAGCCCCTGAAGTTCAGATCGTTCTGCGATGAGCTTCAGCCTGGCGTCCGTCGCTTTTTTCGACGCCTGCTCGTCAGAGGTTTCGCTGGGCAACAAAGCGTCTTGTTTCTGGGCATTGGCTATTGAATTCTTCTCGGTGTCGCCGTCGGTGGTCGATGTGGACGAGACCGTCGTCTCCACCGCTTGCGGTTCCGTTGCGATCGGCAGTTGGCTGTCGAGCGAGAGACCACTAAACGGACTGCTGTCTTTCTGGCTGTTGTCAGCTTTGCGGTTATCCATGGGCTTGCCGTCCGCGGCGTCTTCCTGCATTTCAGTGAACACATTGTCGAGCGCGTCGTCGACGGAGCTGGCAGGTTTCGCCTGAATAGTTATCGCCTGGAATCCGGGGTCACCCGGAACGGGCGGAAGCGTATTCGACAGCTCGCTGCGCGGCGCGACATTGGCATTCGTCGCCGGTGGAGCTTGCGGCAGAATTATTGGGGCGGCGGTGGGTTGGGAAGCCAATGGCTTCGGCTGCGTCGGGCCTCCGATCCCAGAACCGTTCGGCGCGAGAGTGGACTGCGATTGCAGGCGTTGCGGATCTGACACTGGCTTGCCTGCGGCACCCATTGGTATCGGAGCCAATGCTGGGGGCTGTGACGAAGTCGATGTTGAACGGCTCTTGAACGGATTAATCCGGCTGAGGAAGCCGCCCGCGCGGCTGATCTTGCTGTTCGGCAAGACCGCATTCGGGTTCGGCGGCCCCATGCTGGGCATCGGCGTGAGCCGCTGGATTTGGCCTTTCGGTATGACGGCTGGACTGTTGCCAGGCATCTGAAACTGTGACCGTGCCGTTGGCGACTGAGGTGCCGCGTTGATCGGTGTCTGTTGGAAGTTCAACTGCGGAACTGGACGCCCGTCACGACGATACATGTCTTCGAGTTGCTGTTGAATCGGCGACGTGGCGAACCCGTTTTGCGAGTTGGGCTGGCTGACAGGCGAGGCCTCCTCTAGTCCGGTCGGCTGAACGTCGGCACGACTGTCAGGACGTGACTCGGGAGACTTCGCACTGGCGCTTGGATGATTCGAGTCCGCATTGCTGCCGAGAATCTTGTGCCCGGCGGAGAGCGGCGATTTCGACGCTGGCTTTTGGGTGTTATCGCTGATCGGCTTGTCCGTGCTCCGCAAGAAATCTGCCAACAGCCGAGGAGCATTCTTAGCGGAAATGTCCTCTTCGTGGCCAACGGGTTGCACGCGGCGAGTGACCTTGTTCGGAGTCAATCTTTCGTAAACCGCGTGGATCACGTGAACTCGCGAGCGTGATGCACCGGGCGATGGGTTGTCGCTGTTTCCCTCAGCACTCTGCGACGCCGTCTTGGCGTTGTTCGCAGGATGAGTTGAGAGGACTTGTGCTTCCGCGGTCAGTCCGGCATCCAGCAGCAAGCCGCTGCTGAACATCCAGGCTGTCGCCGCGAGACTATATTTTCTGTTCATGACTAAGGCTCCTCCGTCCCTGTCGGGGCCGTTCCAAGATAGATGCGGGTCACGAGTTGTCGCGCGTCGGAGCGGCGGTGTATTGCAGTGGCCCGTTTGGCAGCCAATAATCCGCTGAGATTCTCCGACCCGACTCTTGCTTTGTTACTATCGTCGCCCCTGCGGTTGGCTTATGACGGCTGTGCCGGGGTTACGAGCTTTTCCTGCCGTGTGGCTGGCACAGTCGAAACAGCCGGAAAACTTTGCCCAGTCTTGTCACTCACACTGACCGGTCCGGTCGTCGCGGTGAAAGCCGCTCAGGAGCTCGACGCTGATGTCTTCTGGTACACCTGTTCCGACGGTCACTCAAAGCGCGGCGGCGACGCCAATCATCATTCAGCAGATGCCGCCGACACCGTTTTGGGTACGCCGTTGGTTCGTCCGCGGACTGATGGTGGCGCTGGTGCTCTCGCTGCTTTACTGCCTGCGGCT
>CAYSHJ010000562.1:0-1531 GCA_964430385.1 uncultured Planctomycetaceae bacterium | reverse complement strand
CGCCGGTTTGGGACAGCGTCTACGGCCTGACCGTCGAGTGCGAGAAAGCCACGCTGCAATGGCGGCAACCCGGTGACGTCTACGTCTATCCGGCGCCGGGCGTGCTGCCGGACTTTGAGCAACTTAAGTGGGACAAGCTGTGGATCGAAGACTGGCACTTCACGCCGGAACATCAGCCGCGACCGATTCGCCAAGAGTGGTTGTCGCTCGGCAACCGGGCGTTGGCGCTGGCGCTGGACCTGATCGACGCGATCGAGCAACGCCGCGAGCCGCTCTCGCCGTTGCAGCACGCCTTGTGGATCACGGAAATGGTGCAAGGGACGTACGCCTCACACTTCGCTGACGGCCGACGCTTGCCGATTCCGCTCAGCGACCGCCAACATCCGCTGCTGACGGTCAGTCCCATTGCAAATTGAGAATCCCTCACTTTCACAGCGCATCCAAGCTCGTGAGCACACTCGCGCTCAGCGTGAACGCTTCGTTGATCTCGCTGGCCGGATCGGCGATCACGTCGTGGCCTTGATTGCCGGCGACCGTGTCAGCTCCCGACTGGGCATTGATCGTGTCGTCGCCGTCGCCGCCGAGCACGATGTCGCTGCCGCCGCCACTCAGGAGCACGTCGTTCCCGTCACCACCGACGAGGATGTCGTTACCCATTCCGCCATTAACCGTGTCGTTGCCGTCTTCGGCGTTGATGGCATCGCGCCCCTCGCCGCCTTCGATCGAGTCGTCGCCATCGCCGCCGTTGATCGTGTCATTGCCGCCATCGGCTTTGAGTGTGTCGTTGCCGTGATCGCCGCGAATCTTGTCGTCGCCGTCATTGCCTTGCAGGAAGTCGTCGTTACGTCCGCCGTCGAGCGTGTCGTTGCCGGCACCGCCCAAAAGCGTGTCCTGTCCGATGCCGCCGGTCAACGAGTCGTCGCCGTCCATGCCATTGAGCGAATCGTCACCGAACTCACCCGACAACGTGTCGGCTCCACCGCCGCCATCGAGGCTATCGTTGTCGAGCTGCCCTAACAGAACATCGTTGCCGAGATCGCCCTGCAACGTGTCGCTGCCGTCGCCGCCGAGGATCGAATCGTCTCCGGTCTGACCGTTGATGCTGTCGTGTCCGGCGCCGCCATCGACCGTGTCGTTGCCAGCTCCCGCACCGATGATGTCATCTCCATCGCCGCCTCGCAGCGTGTCGGCGTTCGCTGATCCGACCAGTGTGTCATTGCCCGCTTCGCCGTTGAGCTCGAGCAAGACCTTACCCAGCAACGCACCGTTCGCGGTCAGTAGGTCGTCGCCGTTGCCACCGTTCGCCGTGACGACCAACGCACCGACATTGTTGACGTCGTTGACGGTGACTTGATCGTTGCCGCCGAACGTGTTGATCACGACCGCGACGATGCAGGCCGGCTGCGCCACGCTGTTGAGCACCGTGATCGACGCCGCTCCCTGCGACACTTGCAACTGGCTTCCCGACTGACCGACGGAGAACTGATCTGCGACACCCTTGCCATTGACTTCGACCGTGTCCGCTCCTTCG
>CAYSHJ010000561.1:0-6595 GCA_964430385.1 uncultured Planctomycetaceae bacterium | reverse complement strand
TGGGATGTCTCGTCGACACGACGAGCATCGAATTGGCGACATCGAAGATTTGGTCCAGTCGAGCCGTCAGGTGCCTCGAAACTCCAGAAGGCGTTCGTAACGCACAGGCATGACGGAAGGTCACCGGACTGGCAAGAACTCAAAATCCTTCGGGCTTTGGCCGAACAGCTTCTTACTCTTGATGGGCTTCTTGCTCTTGATCACCTCATCGTTCTTGATCGGCTTCTCGTTCTTGATCGGCTCCTCGTTCTTGATCACCTCATCGTTCTTGATCGGGTTCTCGCTCTTGATCGGCGGTTTGCGGATCGGTTTTCCAGGGAGAATCCAGGCGAGTTGAAAGAGTTCGTCATTGGTCACGGTCGCATGCACCGCCAGCGCGAGTTTGCGCATCACGGCCACGACGCCCCCCAGGCCGCGGTCTTTGTCCTTCTTCTTCTTGGCCTCGAACCAGCCACGGATCGGCCCGCGTTGCACCAGCCGCAGCGCCGAGAAGAACAGCCAGCGACGGACCACCGACGGACCGCGCTTGGTGATCTTCAGTTGGCCTTGATGCTTTCCACTGCTGCTTTCCACTGCTGCGTTCCTTGAGGTTCAGCCCCATCGCTTTGCGGTAGGCCGCGCCGCAGTGGTAGTCGTGCGGATCGCCCAGCATCACGAACAACACGCACGCCGTGTTGCGACCCACCGACTCCGCCATCCGCTCGATCACCGCGTGGCCGCGCGACAGCTTCTCCAGTTGCTTCTGAGCGGTCTGGACTTCATGTCCCGCATTCCACGCCGCCTGAGCACACTGTTTGACGAACTCCTCTTCGGCTGCCGTCATGCGCACACCCAGCGTCGTGCGCGCACTGGCCAGCAATGCCACGATCTTCTCCGACGTCATCAGCCGACGGCCCCACGACGCCAACTTCTGCGCCGCTTGAGCGTCCGCCACCAAGCCGCGCGGACCGCCGTACTCCTTCAGCACGCGCAATAACGTCACTGACTGCAACGACACCACGCCCGTCGCCTCCGGCCAGAACTTCGACACCAACGCCTCCAGACGACCCAGCCATGTTTGCCAAATCTCTTGTTGAGCCGTCAGCCACTGAACCTGAGCCTTCAACAGCGCCGTCCCCTCCGACACGGCACGCGATGGCCAGGCCACCGACCTGACGCAACGCCTCGCCATACGTCCCGGTCGATTCCATGACCACCGTGATCTCGTCCCCAGACCCCAGCGACTCCAACCGCGACACCAACTCTCGAATCTCGCCCGGCAACTTCACCTTCCACGGCCGCTCGAACGCCCCCTTCGAGTCACGGATCACCGCGAACGCTTCCGCCTTTCCGACATCCACTCCGACCCACAACTTCCCGTCGCTCAACCGCGACCGCACGTCTGCCACTTCCGCGTTCTTGACCAACACCGCTCGATACGCTCTCCTAGACATGGGGATGACCTCCTTCGATGCTTGTGGTTTCTTCGAGACCCTGCCTCATCACGTCGAGGCATCCCCACCTTTTTCCCCCATCGGCTCCAGAATTGGGAGCCACTTCCTGTTTCGTCCTATCGCCAACTCCCCAAATCCACCGCGGAATTGTCCTGCGGTTTCTACGACAAGGTGCCTCTGCAGCGACAAGGCGGATGAACCCGCTTTCTGGGGTTGCGGGCGAAGCCCGCGCCAAGTATTACGAGTGCATAACCATGATCACCAACCTCTCTCGCCGCGACTTCCTCAAAGAAACCGTGCTTACGACCGCCGCCGGTTGGACGTTGTCGTTGCCTCACGCACTTCACGGAGCCGAAACCGGAGCCGGCGGGTTGCACATGGCTCCCTTCAAGTTCGATGTCACGCCGCCGTTGGGGCATTCCTGTTGTGGCGGGTGGATCAAACCGATTGAGGTCGTGGACGATGCGCTCGAAGCGGTCGGCATTGTGTTGCTGGGAGCGGGCCAGCCGATCGTGCTGTGTGCAGTCGATTGGACGGGGTTGCTGAATGAGGCTCATGTCGAGTGGCGGACGGCGTTGGCACAGGCGGCGGGGACGACGGCGGATCGAGTCGCTGTGCAGTGCGTGCATCAGCACAACGCGCCGTTCGCGTGTCTCGAAGCCGAACGGATTGTGCTCGCCGAGGGAGACTTGCCGCACATTGTGGAGCTCGACTTCTTCAAACGCTGTCTCGACGTTGGACGAGCGGTGGTCGAGAAGGCGATCAAACAAGCTCGCCCCGTGACGCACATCGGCTGGGGACAGGGCAAAGTCGAAGGAGTTGCCTCGAACCGCCGAGTCCATCGGGACGAGACCGGCAAGGTGCTGGCGATGCGCGGCAGTGCGTGTGCCGATCCGCAGCTGATCGCGTTGCCGGAGGGGCTGATCGACCCGTTCTTAAAAACGGTGGCGTTCTTCGACGGAGAGAAAAAAATTGCGTCCCTGCATTACTACGCGACGCATCCGATGAGCTACTACGCCGATGGTCGCTGTACTAGCGACTTTGCCGGGCTGGCTCGCAAGCAGCGGCAGCAGGACGAACCGGATTGCCTACACGTCTATTTCACCGGCTGCTCCGGCAACATCGCGGCGGGCAAGTACAACGACGGCTCGAAGGCCGCGCGGCCGATCTTGACGAAGCGTGTTTACGACGGTCTCGTCGCGTCGGAATCAAGGTTCGAAAGGGCCGAATTGAAATCGGAAAGGATTTCCTGGAAGACAGCAGAAATTCTGCCGCCGCCCCGCTCGTTGCTGCACGCCGAGATGATCGCTCAACAAATTTCGACGAAGACCAACGCCGTCGTGAATCGCAACCGCCCGTCGTACATGCTGTCGTGGCTGCGTCGCGTCGAAAAACGCATCCCGATCGTGCTCAGTTCGCTGCACTTGGGCGGCCTGAAACTGCTGCATCTCCCCGCCGAGTCGTTCATCGAATACCAACTCCGAGCCCAGCAGATGCAGCCGGATCATTTCGTCTGCACCTCGGCCTACGGCGACGGCGGCCCGTGGTACATCCCGGTCAAAGAGGAATACCCACACGGCGGCTACGAAGTCAGCGTCGCCTTCTGCGAACCGGAAATCGACGACGTGCTGACGGAGGGAATGAAGCGGATACTACGCGGTTAGGCAACTCTTCCGCTGGGTTGCTCGACGCTTGCCATTCGCCACGACTGTTCTTCGCCACGACGCATTCATTCGGGAATCAACGCCCGCGGCCAGAATTTGAACTTTCCCGGGAATAAGTCGCGCAGATTGGTCTCGACGACACTTTCGCGCTGATCGGCGTCAATCAGCAGAACGGGCAAGTCATCGCAAAACTCGGCGGCGATCTGCCGACAAGCACCGCACGGCGGATGTCCGCCCGACGTGGCCACGGCTAAGGCTTGAAAGGCTCGATGTCTGGCGGCGATCGCGGTTCCAAAAGCCACGCTCTCGGCACAAATCGTCAGTCCGTAAGAAGCGTTTTCCATGTTGCAGCCGACGATGATCTCGCTCGATTCTGTCAGCAACGCGGCCCCGACGAGAAACTTCGAGTACGGCGCGTGAGCGTTCTCGCGCGCGGCCAACGCACGTCGAATCAACTCGGTTCGTTCGGCAGATTTCATCGGCGCGCTCCCAGGATCAATCGCACGAATCACGCCCCGGTTTGTTCCGGCTCGCCACGCTCGATCATCTTCAGTGCCTGCATGCGTCGGTAGAGCACCGGCCGCTGCAAGCCGAGCAGTTTCGCCGCCAGCGTCTTGTTCTGTTTCGCTTGCGTCAACGCACGCTCGATCAACTCTCGTTCGATCTGCGCCAAATGCGACTCCAACGGTGGCAGCGGATCGTCAGCGGCACGTGAGCCTGGACCGACCGACAGTGCCTCCAATCCAGCACGGAATCGCAGCGGGAGATGCTTCACTTCGATGACCGGCCCCGTCGACAGCTCGCGTGCCTCTTGCACGACTAACGCCAATTCATCGAGATTCCCTGGCCATTGGTACTCCCGTAACTGCGGCCAGACATCGTCGGCGAATCCCGTGACTTGCCGGCTCGCTCCACGATTGAGCGATTCCAGAAAAGCCTGCGCCAGCGGCATCAGGTCGTCGCCGCGTGATCGCAACGACGGAACTTCGATCAACAGCGTTGTCAGCAAATAAAAGAGATCCTGCAACAGCCGTTCGTCCTCGACGGCGTCTGTGAGCCGTTCCGTGCTCGACGACATCAGCCTCGGTAACGGCAGCCGACGCGAAACTCGCTCACCATCCGGTCGATATTCCGCCAACAACCTTTCCTGCACATCACGCGGTAAATGAGCGACGTCGATCAAGAACAGCGTCCGCGATTGCAACGCTCCCAGGCCTGAATCGTCCGCGTCGGGATGAAGCAGTCGCTGCAATGTCTGTAGCAGCGACAACGGCGACTGCCGACAATCAAATGGCACGAACGAGCCTTGCTGCGTCTCGCCTTCCTGATGGATGGCTCGGGCCAAATGTTCCTTGCCGGAGCCGCGCGGCCCGGTCAGATGAATGGGCACTGAAGAATGCCTGGCGACTTGAATCTGCTCAAGCACCCGCTGCATGACCGGAGCCCGTGCGATCACGCTCTTGAGGCCGTATCGCTGCCGCAACGTCCAACGCAAGGCCGACAATTCCGCATGATACCTTAAGGCCAAAGACGGTGCTTGAGCGACTGGTGGAGACGGAATCGGCGAAACGATTCCCAACACGCTCGTCACGCGTTCGGAGGTGTCGCGCAAGGGAACGAATTTCACCAGCCGCGCAGCCGGAGCGCCCTGTTTGTTCGGCACGTAAGTCGGCACGTCTTGCTCGAATCCAGCCAACACCTCCGGCGGCGGACACAAGGAATTGGTCAACGCACGCAATGCCTGCGGCTCCGAGTCGCTGTGGAACTCACAAATTTCGCCGACAATGTCATCCGCCGTCCAACCAGTCAACTGTTCGCAGCCAGCGTTGAAGAAAAGCACTCTCCGTCCGGCCGACACCAAGAACACCGGTGTCGCGGCCGACTTGACCCAACTCTCCAGCCGAGATTTCTTCTTGCCGGAGCGAGCACGCATGCATCGACCTCAAAAATTGCGCAGACGTGAGCCGCAAGGCGCTAGCCGCGGGTGCATGAAAACAACCCGCGGCTAGCGCCTTGCGGCTCACAGGACACAGATTTCAACAGGAACGGCGGAGAGCCGAGGAATGTTATTCAAGGAGATCATTGCAACTTGCCGCGGCCCAGGATTGGCCACACGACTTCCAGCCGGTCACCTCGAAAGCCGTAGAAGAAATCATGCAGCGGCGTGGTGAAATCCGCGTAGCCAACAATGAGTTCAATCTGGTCACCGATCTTCAGATTCTGCGACTGCGGCCCGAGCTTGAGTTCGCAGTGCTCCGCGCTAAGTCGGACGGCTTCGGCATCCGGCCAATCCTTCACGAGCGGTCGTTGCACGTCGGAATTGACAGTCTTTCGGCCGCTGTCCAACACGGCCCGATCAAGTGTCGGCCGACTAACGACCGTGGCTAAAATCGTCAGCGCCGATTCAAGCCCATTCACGTGACACTGCTGCTGGTAGAACGGGTCGGCAAAGATTCCGCCGCCGGCTTGGAGTTCGGTGATCCCCGGACATTCGGCGCTGATCTGGTACGATCCCGTACCACCAGCACTCACGATGTCGCACCGCAGGCCGGCCTGTCGGAGCTTGTCAGCGCTTTCGACCAGAACCGTCATGGCATCACGGATGCGCTGCCGCTTTTCATCGGCATCGGCAACTTGCAGGAGATGTCCCTCGTATCCCATGATGCCAACCAGTTCGACACCCGTGAGGTTGTCGATGGCCTGAGCCAACTCGACGGTGTCACGGCCAGGCCGAGTCCCAACACGATCGAGTCCTATGTTGACCTCGACGATCACTCGGCATGTTACATCGTTGCGAACACAAATCGCCGCCAACGGTTCAATCTGGGCATAATGGTCACACGCCACAATCGGATCGGCCCAGCGACAAAGCGCCGCCAGCCGTTCCCATTTTGTGTTTCCCACAATCATGTTGGCGATCAGGATATCTCGCACTCCTGCCGCCGCCATCACTTCCGCTTCTGAGACCTTCGCGCACGTCACGCCGATCGCGCCAGAGGCTAATTCCGCTAACGCGATGGCTGGAGTCTTGTGGCATTTCGCATGCGGCCTCCAATTCTTCCTGCCCTGACGGATGAACTCAGCCATCCTCTGAATATTCCGTTCCATCGCATCGAGATCGATACAGAGGGCGGGTGAATCGAGTTCTGATTTACGTCGACCGATGCAACTTGTTGTCACGGTTGATATTCCGAAAAATTTTTAGGTGATCAGGATGGACTTCCGAGATCCCGAAAATGGAGTTCCGACATCCCGTTGGCCTCGACATGATAGCGACCAACCTGCGCACAAAAAATTGTGCGTCGGTTGATTGACAATCACCACCTCGCGGCTATCATGTTCGACCCGCGACATCCCGCCTCTGCGTTGTGTCGCCTGTTCTTTGGCAAATTGGTTGGTGGCCCCAAAAAAAGAGTTAGCCAAACAAAGCAAAGTGCATCACAAGCGACGATGCATATTGGACAATCTTTCTGTTGATCGCAAACGGCAGCTTCGGCT
>CAYSHJ010000560.1:0-9608 GCA_964430385.1 uncultured Planctomycetaceae bacterium | reverse complement strand
GTCAGCGTCGTGTTGGTCAGCGTGAAGTTCACATTGCCCGTTTCAACGATCTTGTCGGTGTCCGCGCCACCATTGAGCGTGTCGTTTCCGAGGCCGCCCGTCAGCGAGTCATTACCGGCATTGCCAAACAGCCGATCGTTGTCCGCACCACCATCCAGCATGTCGCCAAAGGCACTGCCGACCAGACTGTCCACGCCACTGTTTCCGAGCAGAGTGACAGCGATCGGCGAGATGGTGCCATTCAGCGTGTCATTGCCCAGACTGCCGTTAAGGGTCACGCTCGCCGCAAACGTCGAGTCGACACTGTTCACAGAGATTGAGTCGTTTCCAGTACCACCGTTGATGAGCAGTGATCCGCTGGGGTTCGTAAACGCTGTCGTCTCGAACGTGCCGGGGACGCTGCGGATTTGCGAGATACCATCACCGATGCCCAGGTTGTCTTCCAGGACGGCCGTGTTCGCCACTGACGGCAGGTTGAAGATCAAATCGGTGATCGTGCTGCCGCCGGTCATGTCGACCGGTTCCAGACCGTCGTAGGTGATCGTCGCCGTCTCCGAACCGGTGTTGTACAGAATGTTTCCCGAATGTTCGGGGCCGGTCGTGGTGAAGGTGTGCGTCACCGTCGTGAACGTGCCTCCGTTGACCGCCAAGGCGTCGCTGTCAACCGCTCCCGTTCCACCGTGCCAGACGACGTTCACGTCGAAGAAGCCGCCGAACGCGTAATTCACAGTCAGCGTGTCATTCGTCGCGTTGGTGCCATTCACCGTCATCGTTTGGTTGAGCACACTCGCCAGTGGTCGCGAATCGATCACCGCTCCGTCGTCCACGAACTGCACATTCCCCGCATTCAGTCGCAATTCCAACGCTCCTGCTCCGGTGTAAGTGACCGGCCCGGCCTGCGTGAGCGTCACGTCGTTGCCGCCGAGGCCACCCTGATACGACAGGAAGAACGTCACGCCGTTGATGACCACCGAGGCTCCCTCCGCCAAACCGCTGAACGTGCCGGTCACGGCATCGACGCCGTCATTCTTGATCAGCGCGAGCCGCTGACCGGGCATTGACGTAATCGTCCCCGATCGGTTGAACGTGGCACTGCCCAGCACGACGGAACCGGTCACTTTCACCTGGTCATACTGCGAAATGGGAGCCGCGCCGTTGACCTGTGTCGTGAACGCGGATCCGGCAATGAACACCAGGCTGCCTGTGGCGAGACAGGCGGTTGTGGTCACAGGCGCGCCGGGCGAGAGCGTGCTCCCCGACGCCAACGTCACCGACCCGCGAACGGTTCCCGTGCCGCCGAGGGTCGCGGGGCTGTTGACCGTCACCGCTGAACCCGCCGCCGTCGAACCGTTGACCAACAGCGTGCCCGCATTGACGACCGTCGCACCCGTGTACGTGTTTACGCCCGTGAGGGTCCATGTGCCCGAACCGTTCTTCGTCATGTTCACGGTACCGCCGCCGTTCTGGATCACACCGCTGAACGTCGAGGTTCCGTTGTTGTTCCCTTCGGACAGCGACACAAGGCCCGCCAGACTGCTGGTGACGGTGCCGGTCCCAGCCAAGGCGTCAATGGTTTCGTTGAAGCCAGCCAGGTCACAAATGGCCGGGGTATTGACGGTCAGGTCGGAATTGTCGTTGATCCGTTCATTTCCGCTGAGCACGAACGTGCCGCTGGACAGCTCGATCCTTCCGGTGCCGGCATTCAGGTTGGTGATCGACACCGTGTCGGCTTCACTGAGGAATTGATTGCCGTTGCTGACCCCGTTGGTGTTGGTCGTCAGACTGGTCACAGCCATCGTCAGCGGATTGCCGCTGGCGCCGATCCCCGCGGAACCGGCCGTGATGCTGAGCGCATTGCCCGTGACATCCGTGGCTGTGCTGCCGGAAATCACGCCACCCGAACCGCTGGTCAGAGTGATGTCGCCGCCATTCGCGTTCAGCGAACCGGCGGTAAACGTCATGGCATTCGCTCCGCCGGTCGTGATTGTCAGGTTGGTCGCAAAGGCGCGAGTGATCGGGAGAGAAATAGTCACCGCGCCGGCCGAGGCGTTTCCGATCGCAATCGTGCCGGTCGTGATCAGATCCAGTTCAGAGTCCGACAACTCCAGCGTGTTGGCGCTGGTATTCAACGTCGAACCCAGGTTGATCGCATCCGTCCCGAAGCTGCTTCTCAGACTCACCGTCTGACCCGAGGCCGTGATTGCTCCCAGCAAGTCCATCTTGTCCGCGACGACGGTCACGCCGCCCGCGGACGTTGTGGTGAGCGTGCTGGCATTCGTCGTGAAGAACAGGTTGTTGGTCTGAACAGTGAACGTGATCGCCCCCGTGGCGCTGATGTCCGTCGCCAGGCCCGTGTCTTGCACGGTGATCCCGCCCGTTTGCGACGTGAGCGTCAGCGTATCCGACGTGTTCGTGGCCGTGCCGCCGACGTTCATCGCCGAATCCTCGGTGACCGTGACCGCTCCCGCGCTGCTGAACGACAGGCTGCCGAAGTTCGTCGTATCACTGACCTGATCTCCCAATGTGATCGACGTGCCGCTGAAGCTGGCGTTGCCGGTGACCGACAGGTTGCCGCTGTCCGTGATGTTGTCGCTGGCAGTGACGCTCAAGAATCCCGTGATGGTCGAGGGACCACCCAAGTCGATGGCATTGGCGTCGAGCAGCGTGACGTTGTTCGCGGAAGTGACCACGACTCCTGTCACCGTGCTGCTGAAGTCATTCGCCGCGTTGGTGAGCGACACGCTGGTCGTGCCGACGTCCAAGGTCAACGTACGCGGCGCTCCGGTCACCGCGTCGATCGGACCCGACACCGTCAGCGTGCCGTCCGCGACGGTGGCGTTCGTGTCGATCGTCAGATTGGCGTCGATGTTGATGACAATCGTGGCGGTCAGCGACACGCTGCCGGCGGTCGTCGTGCTGCCGTCGGTGGCAATGCTGGCCGCGTTGAGATTGATGGTTTCGGACGTGAGGGTCAGGTTGCCTGTCGACGTCCCCGACCCCAGTGTCAGCGAAGCGTTCACGTTGATGCTGTCATTCGCGCCCTGACCGTTAATGCTGAGCGCGGCACGGTACGGCGCGTTGGCGTCTACCGACGCCACGGTGATTATGTCGTCGCCGGTATTGTCGCCGAGGATGTTGAGGGCGACCGACGGTGTCGTGAAGGTCAGGTCTTCGGCCGCGACGTCAAAGTCCACGGTCATGTTGCTTCCGGCGGAATCCAGAATCGTCGTCGTGATGGTGCCGGCGAATGCGTCGACACCACCGTTGTCGATATCGATGGTCACGGTGCCAAGCAACGACGTAATGGTGGCGGGCTCTACGCCCGTGAAATCGATCGTGGTTGACGGCCCAGTCAACGTCAACGTGCCCGCACCGACGCCAGTCACATCGTATTCGACGGCGGTGAAAGAACCGCCGGAGACAAGTAACTTGTCCCCCGTCGGCGTGTTGCTGCCCCCATCAAACGTGATCGGTGTGTTGAAAAAGCCACCCAAGTATCCGTAGTTCACTGTCAGCGTGTCGTCGCCACCTTGGCCATTGATGGTCAGGCTGGTCAAGCTGACCTGTGGCGTATCCATAACCACCACACTGTCGATGACGACTTGGATGTTGCCACTTAAGTCCCGGCGCACCTCGATGATGTTGTCGCCGGCGCCGGCATTGATCACGGGCGTGGAGTCGTAGCTCAGCACGACCGTGTTGGCTTGGTAATCGACCTCCAGCGGTTGCAGGTTGAGGAACACGTCATCCAGGTCTGCGATGCCGTTAAACGTGCCGGTCACACCACCGGTCGTTTGGATGATCGTGAAACTATTCCCGATGACTGGCGTATAAGTGCCGCTCAGATTCAATGTGGCGTTGCCCGCTCCCAGGGTGGCGGTGCCGGTGACGTTGAGTTGGTCAAAGTTGGTGCCCACCGTGGTGCCGTTGATTTCCACATCGAAGTTCGAGCCGGCTGCGTACGACACGCTATTCGTGTTGAGGATGGCCGTGCTCGTACCGGGCGAGATTGTGCCATACACGCTGACGGTCGCATTGACCGTGCCGCTGCCCCCCAGAATCGAACCGGGGTCCACGTACACCGTCGAGGCCGCGATGGTCTGACCGCCGCCGACGTTGAACCGCCCGCCGTCCAGGTCGATCGTAGCGGTCCCGGCCGTGCTGGTGTTCCATGTCAGTGAGTCGGCCTCGACGAGAAACTGATTGCCGTCCACAGCGTCGTCGGTGTCGGTCACCAGCGTGGTCACGGACATGGTCAGCGAGTTCAGACTGGTCCCGATGCCGGCTGAGCCTGCCGTGATACTGAGTGTGTTCGCCGCGATGTCGGTCGCCGCCGTGCCGGAGTCCACGCCACCGGTGGCCCCCGTCGTCAGCGTGACGTTGCCCGTCGTCGTCAACGAGCCGCCCGTGAAATCAATCAGGCTGGCACCGCCGTTGGTGAGCGTCAGGTTTTTGGCCCCCTGCGACATCGCGGCACTGATCGTGATCGTGCCACTGCTGGCATTGCCGACAGCAATCGTCGTTGCCGCGACGAAGTCCAACTCGGCGTCGGACAACTCCAATGTGTTGCCCACCAAGTCAGTCGTCGAGCCCAGGTCGATCGCGTCACCCGCATCCGCCGTGCTCTCGGGGACCAATGTCAGCGTATTCGCGCCGACGTTGACCGACGCGCCGATCGACATCTTGTCCGCCGTGAACGTGCTGCTCAGTCCACCGACGACGGCCCCACTGATCGTCAATGTGCTGTCGTTTCCAGCCGCGGTCAGACTGATCGCCGAAGTGGCCGTGATCGCAGCGAGCGTCAGGGAGTTCGTATCGTTCAGAGTCACGTTGTCACCAGAAACGACCGTCACAGCACCCGTGAAGTCGTTGGCGTTGTCCAGCGTGATGTCGTTGACGGCACCCGCCGTCAGGCTAGTCGTGCCAGCCGTCACCGTTCCGCTATCCGTGATCGCTCCGCTGGCCACCAAAGTCAGCGCACCCGCCAAGCTGGCTCCGGCCAGGTCCATCGACGAGTCTTCGCTGATCATCACCGCACCCGCCGAGTTGAACGTCAGCATCCCGGCGTTGAACGTCCCGCCACCCAGCAAGATCGACGTGCCGTTGACATCCGTCAGCCCCGTGACCGTCACGCTCGTCGCGCCGGCGTCCGAAATCCCCGCCGTCGAATCCAAGTCCGCGCTACCCGCGGTGTTAACGCCCACAATGTCCATCGACGAGTCCTCACTGAGCACCACCGCGCCTGCCGAGTTGAACCTCAGTGTGCCGGCATCGAACGTGCCACCACTACCCAGCGTGATCGACGTGCCCGCCGCATCCGCCAGGCCCATGACGGTGATGTCCGTCGCCGTCGCGTCGTCAATCGCACCGGTCGAGTCCAGGTTGGCACTCCCGGCCGTGTTCGACCCGGCGATGTCCATGCCCGAACCTTCGCTGATGACCACCGCGCCGCTGGAGTTGAACGTCAGCGTACCAGCGTTCAATGACCCGCCATCCAACGTGATCGACGCGGCCGAGAGATCCACCAGACCCGACGCCGAGATGCTCGTGGCACCCGTGTCTGTGATGTTTCCGGCGGCGACTAACGTGACATCACCTGTTGTTATCACCGAGCCACTGAAGGTGATGTCGTTCACATCGAAGGATGTGCCGACTTCCAAATCACCCACGTTCAGATCCAGTGGACCGTTGAAGTTGACATCGTTCGTTCCCGCATCGCCGTTGACTGTCAACGTCGCGAACGAGCCCGCGAAGGGGGCCGCGCTCGTGAGGTTGATCGTGTCGCTGCCCGTGCCGGCGTTGATCGTCATCGTGGTCGTCGGATTTGTGAACGTGACGCTCTCGCCTCCGGTCACCGAGTCGAGGTTGGTCATGCCCCCACCAGCGTCGGTCATGCTGATCGTTTCGGCACCGAAGTTGAACGTGAAGATGCGGTCCGTGGCGCTGAGGTTGTCGGTGATCGGCTCGAGGCCGGTGTAGCTGATCTGGCTGTTCCCGGTGACGTCGACTGTTCCGGTCGAGTTATTTGTGAACGCGTGCATGACCGTGGTAAATGTGCCGCCGCCCGTGAGAGTCAGCGTGTCGCCGGTGGTCTGTGTGCCGCCGTCGTAGCTGATGGTCGTGCCGAAATTCCCGAGCGAGAAGTCAACTGATAAGTTGTCGTTGCCGTCCAGCGTGTTGACTTGGATATTGCCGGTGGCAGACGCGAACAGCACGCGGACCGTCGTCGTATTGACCGGAATTGCGCCGGGGCCGGCGTAGAGCGCGTTGGCGGCGTTGGCTTCCGTGATCACATACCACGAATTCGTCGTATCCGACTGAATGGTCAGCGTGTCGCTAGTATTCCCGCCGTTGACGTCGGTGATGATCAGGCTTCCGCCGCTGACGAAGACGCTCGTCTCGGCTTGCATCAGGATCACGTCGTTGTTGTTCGACCCACCCACGTACGAGATCATGAAATTGACCCCGTTGATCGTGACGGTCGCGCCTTCGGCCAGGCTGCTGAATGTGCCGCTGACGGCGTCGGTCGAGTCATTATTGATCAGGACCACGCTTTGGCCGGCCGAGGAGGTGATCGTCCCGCTGGTCGTGAGCGTGACGCCCGTAATGTCTACGGTGCCGGTCACGTTCACTTGATCGTAGTCCGTCCCGGCCGTCGTGCTGCCGTTCACTTCCATCGCCAGAGTGCCCGTCGGATTGAACGTGCCGACGACGTTCAGAATGCCCGTGCTGCTCCCCGGAGAAACCGTGCCGTTCCCGGTCACGTTGCCGCTGACCGTCCCTGTGCCGCCGAGAACACCCGGGCTAGTTACGGTGACCGCGCTGGCGGTCACTGTTTGGCCGCTGCCCACATTGAAACGACCACTGACCAGCGTGATGCTTCCCGCGCCCGCCGTGCTGGTGTTCCACGTCAACGCATCCACTTCGCTGAGGAACTGATCGCCCGCAGACGCCGATGTGTCGGTCACCAGCGCGTTGACGTTGAGCGCCAACGGCGAACCGAGCGCGCCAATCGCGGCGGCGGTCAGGCTGACTTCGTCCGCTGTGATGTCGGTCGCCGCGTCGCCGTCAGTGATCGCACCGCCAGCCGTGATGGTCACGTCCCACGTGCCGGAGTCGATGTTGAGCTGCCCGAGCGCGTTTGTCTCGACGACCGTAATGTTGCCGTTGGCGGCGGCGGACGAGGCTGATAGTTGGCTAATCGTCGTGTTGGCGGTGAGGTCACCCCCCGCCGTGATGTTGAACAGGTTCGACGTGATCAACCCGGCCAGCGTGTCGAAATTCCCGCCGATGACGAAGTGCAAGTCACCGACGGTGTTGGCCGTCACGCCGCCGATCAGGTCGTCGAACTCGTTGATGTAGTAGTTCTGGTCCGTTGAGCTGGTCGACGCATCCAGGCTGTTGATCGCGGTGTCGATGTGACCGGGCACGGTTCCGGTCCCGAAGTCACCGCCCGTGATCGTGACCGTCAGCAGATCGGCAGTGATGTCCGTGCCATCGGCCGAAGTGTCCGTCACGGAGCCGCTGATCGTGAGCGTGATATCCCCGGTGCCGGCGTTCAGACTCAAGTCGGTCAGTCCAGTGGACTCGTTGATGAATTGATCGCCGCCGGTGCCCGACGTGTCGATCGACAGATCTGCCACCGCGGTGTCGATGTCGTTGCCGGACGCACCGAACGACCCGGCGGTGACGGTCAGCGTGGCGGCCGCGATGTCGGTCACGGCGTCGCTGGCGTCGTCCGTCACGGAGGCGTCGGTACTGCTGATGGTCAGCGTACCGGTGACGCTGACGACCCCGTTGAAGATGATCTGGTCGCCGTTGGCACCGGTCATGAACGTCAGGTTGGTGTTGCCGTGAACGTTGTCGGCGCTGACGACGGTGATGCGATCGGCCCCGTCGAGGGTGGTGGTGTCGATGACCACGGTGGTGTTGTTGAAGAACGCCACGGTTTCGATGGCCGTGCCATCCCCCGCGCCTTGAGTCGTATCGCCCGTGGTTCCGGAGACCAGAATCGCGGGATTCGTTCCGCCCGCGAAGAAATCGAAGCCGTTAGTCAGCGTGAGCGAGTCGTTCGCTCCCGTCAGCGGAGGCGTGATGGTCGCGACCAGCATGCCGCTGACGTCGACGGGCTCCAGACCTGTGAAGTTGATGGTGCCGACGTCGGTCACAATCGTCCCGTTTCCGACCGTGGTTCCGCTGGGCGTGTACGTGGCTGTACTGCTGGTACCGTTTCCGATGACGGACAAACCGTCGTTGCCGCCCGTGCCGCCGGCGAAGGTGATGCCGTCGGTCGGAATCGCATCGCCGTCGGTCAAGTCGATCACCAGCGTGTCGTCGAAACCGTCAGTCCCGTTGATGGTCAGCGAGCTGGGGGCGTTGGCGACCGGCACGGAGTACAGCGTGGTTGAGCCTTGTGTGACGACGAAGTTGGCGCCGGAGATCTCGACCGTGATGGTGCCGCCGCCTGGGGGCGCATCGATCGTCGTCGAATCTCCCGCCGTGACGAGACTGACTTGGTAATCTTCCACCTCGCCGTTGATGGCCGCGCTGGTGGGGAGCAGCCCGCCAGCCGTGCTCAATCGGAAACGAGTGAAGGTGGTGCCCAGGTCCACGTTGGCTCCCGTGTCTTGCGGGATCGCGAAGCTCAGCGTTTGCAGGCCGTCCGTGACTCCTAGGTCGTAGCTCGCGAAGATTTGCTCGCCAGGATCGGTCCAGTCGCCGTCGCGGTTGAAGTCGATCCAGGCATCGAGCAGATTCGAGGACAGATCGGCGTTTTGCAGGTCGATAGTGACGCTCGCCGTGGTGCTGCCGGACGTCGACACAGCCAACGTCGTGGAAACGAACGTCACGCCCTCCTCGTCGTCCGAGGCGCCGGTCGTATCGTCCCCATCCGCGTTGACCGTCGGCTGTCCGCCAGGGTCGCCGTCGCGATTCGCGCCGAGCGTCGGTCCGCTGCCAGTATGTGATGCAGCACTGACGCCCGTCGTGGGATAATCGGACACAAAACCGGACTGTGCGGCGGTGGGGGCATCGCCAAAGTCAGTTGCTTCGGCCGTCACGGTGGTGTCATCCTGCACCGGAACCGACAGCGGGTTGCCAGCCACATCGGTGATCACCGCGCTCGCCGGAATCCGCAGAACGAGCGTCCCCGCCGTGCTCGGCGTAACCTCCACGGTGAAGACGCCGGAGGTCGCCGTCGTCTCGCCGATCGCACCGATGGTAATATCGGCGGACCCAGCATTGTCGAAAAACGACGTTGTGACCGTCGATGCGTCAATGTCCTCATCGAACGTGATTGTGTACGTGAGCGTTGTGCCAGCCTGCACCAGATCGTCCCCGTCCCCGTCGTCGATGCTTGTCACGATCGGAGCCGACGTGTCGATCGACACGTTGAACGCGCCCGACGCACTGCTGGTGTTCCCCGCCGTATCCGTCGCCGTTGCCGTGTAGGCATACGCCGTCCCGTTCGACAGCGTCGTCCCGTCCACGAAGCTCCAGTTCCCCGAACCATTCGCCGTCGTCGTCCCGATCGACACCGCATCCCGGAACACTTCCACTGAGGCGTTCGCTTCCGACGTCCCGTTGATCGTCAGCGTCGTGTCATTCGT
>CAYSHJ010000559.1:0-3669 GCA_964430385.1 uncultured Planctomycetaceae bacterium | reverse complement strand
CGGCCGAGGGACTCGAACTGTCGGTTCCTGAGCCGACTGGCAGCGGCAACGCCCGCGACTCGTTCATCTATCTGATGAGCTTCGTCACGCTGTATGTCGTCGTCACCGCCATCATTGTCTTGTACTACATGTTTCTGGACTTTCTGTTTCCCGATCCCGGTTGGGAACTGGCGAACATTGACGCTTTTCTGGACGTGGTCCGCTATGCCATCGCGGCGGTGATTGTGGCCTTTCCGCTGTTTCTGATTCTGAGCCAGATCTTGGAACGGCTAGTACGTCGGACACCAGATAGCCACAAGCAACCGGTCGCACGCTGGCTCACTTATCTGACGATGTTCCTGGCCGCGGCCGTGATGATGGGAGACTTGATTACGTTGCTGTTCTATTTTCTGGATGGTTCGGTGACGACGCGGTTCGTTCTGAAAGTGGCGGTGCTGTTTGTGATCGCGGAGGTGATTCTGTCGTACTACTATCTGACACCGCGCAGCGCCGAGTCTGGTCATTCCCGCAAGCTGCGAACGATGCTGGCGAGCGCAGGGATTGTGATCGTTGTCGGTGCCGCGACGCTTGGCTTTGTGATGGCCGGCTCACCGTCCTCGGCTCGATTGGTACGGCTCGACGACCGTCGTGTGGCCGATCTCCGGGAAATCCACCAAGCGATTCAGCAGATGACGACGGAGCGGAAACAAGATGCCTGGGTCTCGGTGCGGCCCCTCCCGACAACGCTCGAAGAAGTGGCAGCGTTTCGACGCACCAAACAGTCGGGTCGCGAGTTGAGCCTGCTTGATCCACAGTCGGGAGCGGCGTACGAATTTCGGGTCACCGGTGAGAAGTCCTACGAACTGTGCGGCACGTTCACCGCCGAACGCAAGAAGACGTATGAGTTGTTCTGGAATCATCCCGCTGGCAAGCACTGCTATTCGTTCAACACCGAATCGCCGCCGTAGGACGATGAATCAACCGTGTCGATGTCATCCACGATCCTCGATTCAATCGCCAATGGCGTCGTCGCATCACGGACGAATTCCTCGTTGATCCAAATTCAAATCTCTGAAAGGCAATCCAATGGCCGACTCGCCTCCGCAGAACCTGCCCGTTGAGAATCACAAACTCGCGTGGATTGCTTTGTCGCTCGCCATCGCGGGGCTGGTGTTTCCGATGCTGCTCGCGTTGGTCTGCGAGCTGATCAGCGACAAGAATGTCTCGACCCTCTGCATGGCTCTGTTCGCAGCCATTGAACTTTCTGCCCTGGGCTGCGGGATCGTGGCCCGGCGAGTCCCTGCCGCTAAAGCCGCACTCATCATTTCGCTCCTGTCGCTGATCTTTGTCGGTTTGGTGACGCCGTCGAGCACATCGCGCTCGGAGCCGCCGCATTCCGAGCAACAGTCGATCCCCAAAGAGATCCCGAAATAGCCTCAACAACACGAACTGAAAGCGATCAAACGATGAACACTCACCTGAGTCCGCTGCTGGCGTTGGTCCCGCTTCTTGGAAACGCGGCCTTCTTCGGCGGAGTTGCTGCCGGTGCGGCTGCGCTGATGACGGCGCTCGTCTACGGGGTGAGCCGCTTTCAAAAGCCAGTCGGCAAACTGGTCGCAATCACGGCGGGCGTTTTGCTGATCGCTCTGCTTGCCTTCGTTCTCTTTGTCCTCATCGTGGCCGAAAGCGCCAAACGCGGAGCACCGTTGTAGAGGTTGTCTCAAATGGGGAAACAACATGAACATTGCAAGTGCTGCCATTTTCCTCGGACTGCTCGCCGCATTGGGCATCGCACTCTGGGGCCTTTGTGCCGAACAACGCTCGGCGGTGGTCGGCGTGATCGCTGCGGCAGTGGCTCTCTTGGCGGCCGGTGGTGCCTGGTACGCTTGGGCTGAATCAAAGTCGATTCCCTGGACCGTCGGCTACGGGGTCGTTGTCGTGGGTAGCGTTGCTTCGGCGATTCGTCAGTTTGTTGGCGGTGGCTCGATTCGACAATAAATGCGCCATAGACAGACCATCGATTCCTCAACCGACATGAAGGAGAACCTCAAATCATGCGGATCTTCACTCAACTTCTTTGTGGCGTTCTCGTGTGCAGCCTGCTCGGTGGCTGTTGGCGGGCAGTCTCAACTTCCCCGCCGCGTCCGCCTGCGATCGAAACGGCTGAGCCATCCGAGCCTGCGACTTTTGTGGTCGCCAATTCCGCTGGCGAGGCGAACAAAGAACTCGTCGAGGCCGGCCGACAACAACTCAAGGACAAGATTTACACGCCCATGCCCGTTTATTCCGAGACCGGCAAGCTCGGCATCGTTCGCTTGACGAAGGGGGACACTGCGAAACTGGACGACGCCGTTGTGATGTTTGACGACAAAGACGTCACGGACAGCCTGATGAAACTCGAAACTGGTTATGTCTTCTTCAACGTGGATAAGACCGGCCCGGTGAAAGTCGGCGACTTTGAATTGAAGCAAGGCGAGTGCGTCCTGTTTGAAAACGGGCAATTCCAAAAACTCGATTTGACGATCTCTGCCCCATGACCCGCAGGAGTTGCCCAGCGACGGGCGATGAGTCGAGGTCCAGAATACAATTCCGGCATGTCGTCACCCTCCAAAGAGAGCACTCCGTCTGACGGACATGGGCAGCGCTTCGCGACGACTCGCTGGAGCATTGTGCTGGCGGCGGGGCAGGCCGTTTCGCAGGACTCGACCGGCGCACTTGCATCGCTGTGCGAGACCTATTGGTTGCCGGTCTATGCCTACGTGCGCCGGGTCATCGCGCGAGTCGAAGATGCTCAGGATCTCACGCAGGGGTTCTTCGCTCACTTGCTTGAAAGGGACGCCATTGCCAAGGCCGACCCGGAGCGCGGGCGGTTCCGCGCCTTCCTGCTGACCGCGTTGAAGAATTTTCTCGCGAACGAACGGGACAAGGCTCAGGCGGAGAAACGTGGTGGCGGCAGAGCGGCGTTGTCGTTGGATTTTGATTCGGGTGAATCTCGCTGTCAGATTCATCCGTCCCATGAATTGACGCCGGAGCGACTCTTCGAGCGGCGGTGGGTGCTCACGCTGCTCGATCTTGTCTTGGACAACTTGCGAATCGAACTGGCCGAGCAAGGCAAAGAGCCGCACTTTGAGAAGTTCAAAGCGGCGCTGACCGGTGACATGACCAACGCCGACTACGAGCAGGTGGCTGAAGCACTCGGTCTGACGGCGGCGGCGGCGAAGCAGGCGGCGTACCGGATGCGGAAGCGGTATCGCGAACTGTTCCGCCTGGAAGTCGCGCGGACGGTCGCCGACGATTCCGAGGTGGACGATGAGATCGGCCGACTGCTCGAATCTTTGAGCGAGTGAACGCAAAAAACTGCAGCGTGTGTTACCGGGCAACAGCGATGCTGTATTGATAGGGAGACGACAACGTAGCCGTCACCGTTCCGCGTGACGAGCCGATCGCTTCATCGACGCGAATTGCCAATTCTGCTCATCACGCGGAGCGGTGATGGCTACGTTGACGCTGCGAACAACTGCAACATCTTCCAGAATCGAAACAGTCCCCGAGAACGCCGCCATGAGTGAATCGCCTCGCTGCCCGAAATGTGGCATCCAGCTTCCTGCGGATGCGCCGGCCGGTCTGTGTCCGAAATGCTTGGTAAAAGCGGGATTTGAAAGCCAGCCAGCGGCGGACTCGGCTGAGCCG
>CAYSHJ010000558.1:0-11583 GCA_964430385.1 uncultured Planctomycetaceae bacterium | reverse complement strand
CCCGAAGTCGATGTGCAACGCCTTCAACTACGTCGGACACACGGGCAAGATCGTCTTTGTCGGCATTGTCACTGACGACATCAGCTTCCCCGACCCGCTATTCCACCGTCGCGAAATGACCATCTTCGCCTCGCGCAATTCGTTGCCCAAAGACTTCGGGCGGATCATCAGTTTGATTGAATCCGGCCGGATTGACACGCGCCCGTGGATCACTCACCGCACGCCGTTCGAGGGACTAATCGACGTCTTTCCGTCGTACACCAAACTCGAAACCGGCGTTATCAAGGCGATTGTCGAGGTGACCTGACTAGATGGAGTCCCGATTTTTACCGGCAAGAAGTTGTCAAAGATTTCCGATCACCGCCTGAAGGCCCGACGGCGCAACTCCAACACTGGCATCTTGAGCCGAATCTTTGTATTGATATCCGCTCGTTTTTCGCCCCCGCCCCGATTAG
Source organism: uncultured Planctomycetaceae bacterium (assembly GCA_964430385.1). GTDB lineage: Bacteria > Planctomycetota > Planctomycetia > Planctomycetales > Planctomycetaceae > CAYSHJ01. The sequence goes on along the minus strand of CAYSHJ010000558.1, from coordinate 11,128 downwards.
TGCATTCCGGATTGAGGACGTTTGCAAATGGCGACCAAGGTCGAAGAGTTGTTGAACAAGGTCCGTATCAAGTTGCGGTTGGCCAAAAAGTACGATCACCTGTCGCACATCACCAGCAGCCGGCCGGCTCGCAAGACGTTCTCGAATCGATCCAATCGGTTCCGTCGGCAGGCGGTCGAACTTCAACGGGCCGCGGATCAAGCCAAACAAGCCTAGCGTTGGCGACCCGCCGACGGCATAGCGTCACAACCCGACACTGCTACGACCCGACACTGTTACAACCCGACACTGTTACAACCCGACATTGGCAGTTGCCAGCGGATCGTCGGGTATGACCGACCAACGGATTTGTGGGGCGATTAGCTCAGTTGGTTAGAGCGCCATGCTTACACCGTGGATGTCGGGGGTTCGAGTCCCTCATCGCCCATCGAAGAAACAAGAACCCTCGAATTCCCGAGGGTTTTTGCATTCTCGGTGACTCGGTGCGTCTCAAAACGACCACTTGCAGGCGTACCGCGCGCCGGAATGCACGCCGCTTTTTGGAAATGCGATTCGAGTACTTGCAGGTAGTGCTGTTCGGCGATGCGTTCGCTGTTCCCCAACCACATGTTGACGACGTGAGCGGGGAACGACTCCGTGAGTTCCGTCTGCCGGCTTGAACGCAGGTTGTGCCACAGACGCGGCCAGGTCGTCACGCCAGACCGCTTGATGATCTTCTCGAATCGCGTTCCCGGATTCACTGAGCGGCGTATCACGTCCAAGACGAATTCCGCCCCTTCGGCCGCCTGGTCGAACACGGCTTCGAGGTACGGAAGCAAATCGGTGAAGAGCGGCACAACTCGCGTTTCTTTGCCGGCGTGATGCTCGGTCTTCGGACTCGTGACCGTCATGCGGTTCTCGGACCAGTCGATATCGCACCAGCGGAGCAAACACGGCTCAGACGGGACGCGCAGGCCATCGAATCGCGACAACGCGACCAGCAGCCGCCACTCGGCGTTGGGGCATTCGTCGATGACACGCTGAATCGTGTCGAGGTCGATGAAGTGGGCATTCTTGGCGTTCGCTTTCGGCCCGCCGCCAACATCGTCGAACGGATTCGACGGGATTAGCTTTCGGCGGACGGCATCCCGGAAGAATTGCTTCGCTAGACCGCAACGGCGAGCGACTGTGACCGCCGACAACCCTCGTTTGGCATTCCCGGCCGCTTTCAACTGACGGGGTCGCAGGCGTGACGCTATCGCGTCCCAGCCGTCAGCCGGCTCGGCGTCCGTTTGCCGGATGAAGGCCATGATCTTGTCGAGCGAGTAGAGGTCACACCGCCGCGATTGGTAAATCTGCCCGATCGGTTTCGGCAGTTTCGGCGACGTGAGCCAGCGGGCTTTCAGTCCTCTGGCGGCTCGTCCGCTTTTCTTGAGCAGCACGGCGGCGACATCGAACAGCTTCACGCCCAACGTGTCTGACTCTTGCTTCGCTCCGCCAGGATCGTCGCCACGGGGTTGCAGAGCGCGTCGAAAGTCATCGGCATCACCCGGCGTGATGCTGGGCAGCGGACGATCAGCCCCGAACACGTCGAGCAGATTGCGGCGGGTGTGCCCGTAGAACGTCATCGTCCCGTCTTTCACGTCTGAACGCCGCGCCAAGTAGGCGTCCAGGAACGCCCTAAGCGTGATTGACTCAGATTCGTCGCGCGGATGAATCAACCCCACGGCCACGAGCTTCTTTCCCATCACGAGTGGCATGCCGGCCAACCACTCGGCAGTCGCACGGGGCACGGCTCTGTTGAGCACGGCCGCGTTGATGATCTCTTCAACGTGACCTGCAACTGCGATGGCGTCTTTCTCGGAACACTTCCCCAACCGCAGGGGTCGGCGTTTTCCATCCAGACCTTTGAAGACTACTCGCTTGAAACCGTTGGGGTCAGTGACGACGGAAGCCATGTTCATTTCCCCTTACGGCGTGATGCCGTCTTTGTGGTCGTTGGTATTGGCGCGAGTTGCAGTATGTTGCGTGGAGGAAAGGCTTGGAAGGAACCACAAAACCGGGGGGCTTTCAGTGGCGGTGTGTTGGATCAATACGGCACCACATCGTTGAAGGGCGGCGGTCGCAGATCACGGCGCCAACTGGCGAGCGTGATTCCGACTCGGCTCTTCAATCGTCGATTACGGCCATGAACTGAAAAGGATGAAATGAACTTCCGACTTTCGCAAAAGCTGAACGCCAAGATCAAGGCCGGCATTTTGAGTGCGCAGCCTCCGCATGAGAATCCATTTGCGGACTGGTCCGCTCATTTGTTCGTGGCGGATCGAACGCAGTACATCCTTTTGAGCAACACGAAAACGCTCTATTCCACCGTGATGTACGGCAAGGGAATCACGAACGACAGTCACTTTATCGAACGGGCCTTGAGCAGCATCCGCGAGTTCATGCAGGACGATAAGCAGGAACCCGTCTATCGGCGATTCATCGTACCCGCCAGCAACACGGTTCGATTCGCCAAGGCTTTGGAGCGTTCGGTTACGGGCTCCATGAACGAACTTGTTGACTTTGCGACTTCATGGCTAGCGGACGGCGAATTGTCCCCGCACGATGTTGGATTCAAGCTAAACGACTTCCTTCTGTCGGCGATTTCGCTAAGCAAATCCGACAAGTACAGCACGCCACGAGAAGCGTTCAACGCATTGGTCAGCAGTTTTGAATCTTGAGTGGCAATTGTCTTGCTTCGTCCAAACAATTGGGTTTCAGAGTCTGCAGCGGTGATGTTCATTGCTACTGCGCCGCTCCTGGATGATCCAATGACGAATCAAAGGCGATATTCTTGGAATAACAGTCTCATTGGACCAAGAGTTACGGGAGGTCGATGAGGATGATCGAAGTGGCGGAAATGCGTTACAAGGCCGACATCACCGCAGGAGCATTGAAGCTGCCAGAGAGCAGGCTCATTGCCGACTTGCTGCTGCGCCACGTCGATGCCGAAGGCTGGAAGGACGCCATCGTGACGAAGAACGTCCTTCAAGCCCGTAACCCCGCCACGGCCCGCCGTCTCACCAAGTTGATTCGTGGTCGATTGGAAATGATGGGGCCGGACTTGTGGAGACTGGTCCGTGACGGCAAAGGCACGGTCGCTACCCATGCAGTCTTCGCCGCCGCCGTGAAGCACAGCCCGTTGCTCGGCGACTTCCTGGAGATCGTCGTCGGTGAACAGTACCGTCTGTTTAGTCCGGCGTTGTCGAACAATTTGTTTGCCGATTATCTCGACGGCTGCCGGGAGCGTGACCCCGAAATGCCGCAATGGAACGAAACGACATGCAGGCGGCTGCGGTCCTCGGTGTTTCAGATGCTGGCCCAAGCGGGATACATCGAGAACACTCGCAGCCTCAAGCTGCAAACAGTTCATATTGCCGATCAGGTGCTGCGTTACCTGAAGGCCAACCAAGAAGATTACGTCCTGCGTTGCATCCAGGTGGCCCCTGAAGAAATCAACAATGAGCGATCCCCTCAACGAACGACTGAACAAGATTCTGAAAACCGTCACCGACGATGGCTTTCTGAGCGGCAGAGGTATCGGCAACGAGACCGCATTCTACATCTTCGATTACCCACCCGAAGATGAACTGCGTGTCCGGGACTATCTTCGCACCTTGCTTGATCACATTCCGAAGCAAAAGCACGACCTGCGGGTCAAGCACATCGACCTGTTCGACTTCGTGGTTGACTACCTCAAGAGCCGCAAGCTGCTCGACAAGGTGATCCAGATGCAGCGGGAGAAAGGGGACGAGGCGCTGAAGAAGGCCCTCTCCGGCCCGCTTCACGAATCCAAACTCAGCAGCTTGTTTGCCGAAGTCGCCAAGCCGGAGCTACACGATCTCGTGATCGTGTCCGGCGTCGGTAGTGTTTGGCCTCTGCTCCGTTCGCATACGCTGCTGAACAACCTTCAGCCGGTCATGGGCAAAACGCCGCTGTTGATGTTTTACCCAGGCCGGTACGACGGGCAGTCGCTTCGGCTGTTCGGCAAGATCAAGAGCAACAACTACTACCGGGCCTTCAAACTTGTGAATTAGTCAGTGGTCAGTGGTCAGTGGTCAGTGGCGGCCGAAATGAATGGAGGAGCGAGTATGGCGAGGAGTAACTTTGAGAACCTGGTGGTCTATCAGCTTTCTGAGAAGATCGCGGATGCCGTATGGGATATCGTCCGCAACTGGGATTCTTTTGCTCGGGATACCGTTGGAAAACAGTTAGTTCGGGCTGCGGACAGCATTGGAGCCAACATTGCAGAAGGTGAGGGAAGAGGTTCGTTTCAAGATAATCGTCGCTTCGTTCGCATCGCCCGTGGCTCCCTCAACGAAACCAAACACTTTCTCCGTCGTGCCTTCAAGAGAAAATTGCTCGATGAATTACAAATCGCAACTCTCAAGCCACTCCTCGACGAACTCGCCCCAAGACTCAACGCCTACCTCAACTCCATCGGCAAAACCAAACCACCTCCCACCGACAACTGACCACTGACCACTGACCACTGACCACTGACAACCACCCATGCTCATCAAGAACCTCTTTGAACGTGACATCTTCCGACCCATCAACGGCGTCGTGAAGGCCGACCAGCTTGACGATTCCTCCGTCTGGCAGGAGTTGGACGAGTTCGTCATGACGACTGAATTAGAAAAGCACTTCAACAAGTTCTTTCCGTGGTATCACGAAGCGGTGGAACACTCCGACCCCACCGGCAAGATGGGGATCTGGATTTCAGGCTTCTTCGGTTCCGGTAAGTCGCACTTCCTGAAGGTGCTGTCGTATCTGCTCCACAACCGCACGCACACGCACAACGGCCAGAGCAAGCAGGCCGTCGAGTTCTTCGAGAGCAAGGTGAAGGACGCCATGCTCTTTGGGGACATCAAACGGGCGATTGTCGCCAACACGGATGTCATCCTCTTCAACATCGACAGCAAGGCCGATCACCGCACGGGGCGTGATTTGATCCTGCGGGTCTTCCTCAAAGTCTTGAACGAGTTGCAGGGCTACAGCGGCGATCACCCGCACATCGCCCACATGGAGCGTTACCTCGAATCCAAAGGCAAGCTGAAGGCGTTCCACACCGCCTACGAACAGCACACCGGCCTGAATTGGATGCAGGAACGGGACGCTTATCAGTTCAACCGCGATGAGGTCGTCAAAGCACTCAGCGAAACGCTCGGCCAGAGCCAGTCGGCAGCCGAGAAATGGATCGACGGAGCCGAAGACAATTTCTCGATATCGGTCGAAAACTTCTGCAAATGGGTGAAGGACTATCTGGATTCCAAAGGGCCGCAACAGCGGATCGTGTTCCTGGTCGATGAAGTCGGCCAGTTCATCGGCACCGATTCCCACCTGATGCTCAACTTGCAAACCATCACCGAGGGGTTAGGAACGCTCTGCCGGCGGCGGGCCTGGGTCGTTGTCACGTCCCAAGAAGACATGGACACCGTGCTGGGCGACATGACCAAGAAGAAGAAAGAAGACTTCTCGAAGATTCAGGGTCGTTTCTTCCCGCCGCTCTCCCTGTCCAGCACCAACGCTGATGAAGTGATCCAGTCCCGATTGTTGGCGAAGCTCCCCGACGTAAAGGCGGAACTCAAAGCCGTCTTCATGAAGCGGGGAGACATCCTCAAAAGCCAACTCACGTTCAAGAACTGCGGCATGACTTTCCGCCAGTTCAAGGACGGCGAGGATTTCGTCAAGAACTACCCGTTCGCTCCCTACCAGTTCCAACTGATCCAGAAAGTCTTTGAAGCAATCCGCAAGGCTGGGGCAACAGGGATGCACCTTGCCAAGGGTGAGCGTTCCATGTTGGAAGCCTTTCAGTCGGCGGCGAAAACCGTGTCGATTCTGGAAGTCGGCGTTCTGGTTCCGTTGTACGACTTCTATCCGTCCATCGAAGGCTTCCTGGATACGGCGGTCAAGAAGACCATCGACCAAGCCGAGACAAACCCCAGCCTGGAGCCGTTTGACATCAAACTGCTTCAGGTTCTCTTCCTCATCCGGTATGTGGACGAGATGAAGGGGAACGTGGACAACCTCGTGACCTTGTGCCTGGACCAGATCGACGGCGACCGGCTGGCCCTGCGCCGCCGCATCGAAGAGAGCCTGGGGCGGCTGGAAAATCAAACGCTCATCAGCCGTAGCGGTGACTTGTATTCTTTCTTGACCAACGAAGAACGGGACATCAACAAGGAGATCAAGAACGTCGATTTGTCGAATGGCGAAGAGGCCAAGCTCCAAGGCGAAATCATTTTCGAGGATGTGCTGAAGGGGCAACGCAAACACCGCTTCAGTGCCAACAAGATGGACTTTGACTTCAACCGCCGCTGTGACCAGTTCCCGGTTGGCAACCAGAAGGACGGAGCGCTGCTCGTCTCGGTCATCACGCCATTGGCCGACGATTACGAAATCTACGACAAGGGCAAGGCGATCCTCGAAAGCTCCACTGAGGGTGGTTATGTCCTGATCCGCTTGGGCAACGATGAAAGCCTGGGCCGTGAACTGCGGACGTACCTCCAGACGGAGAAGTACCTGTCCCGCAAGAATGACGGCACGCTTTCGGAATCGACCAAACGCATCCTGCGGGACTGTGCCGAAGACAACCGCCAGCGTCGTGAACGACTGACGGCATTGCTCGGCGAAATGCTCGCTGCTGCTGAATACTTCGTGGCCGGGCAACCGCTCAAGCTCAAGGCATCGACTCCGATGGCGGCACTCGATGAGGCTTTGGAATACCTCATCCAAAACACGTTCAGCAAGATGAGCTACCTCAAGCGACTCTCCGACGAACCACTCCAGGAAGTCCAGGCCGTTCTACGCAGTAACGACATCGCCAAGGAACAACTGTTATTCCAAACCGGTGAGAACAACCCCGAAGCCCTCGAAGAACTTCGCAGCTATCTGCAACTCTGCTCAATGAAGAGTCAGCAAGTCGTCCTGCACGACATGCTGGAGAAGCGTTACTCTTTGCGACCATTCGGCTGGCCAGACGAAGAAGTGTTGCTGCTCCTGGCCCGGCTCATCGTGTTGAGCGAAATCAGCCTGATGATGGACTCCACCTTGTTGCCCATCGACAAGGTGTACGATGCGATCACCACTCCGGCGAAGCGCCGCAAGATCGTCATCCGTAAACGGGAAACGTCAGATCCCAAGGCGATTCAGAATGCCCGCAACTTGGGCAAAGACCTGTTCGCCGAGATGGGGCCGGATGGCGAAGACGGCCTCTGTACGTTCTTGCAAACCAAACTCAAAGGTTGGCACGTCACGTTGAGCGGCTTCAAGCAGTTGGCCGGCACCGGCAACTACCCCGGTGGAGACGAGGTCACGCAAGGGCTGACGCTCATCAGCCCGCTGCTTGCCGACAAAGACAGCAAGAAGTTCGTCGAGCGGTTCAACACGCTGAAGAAAGACTTGCTCGATCTGGCCGATCACTTTCACGACTTGGAACACTTCTACGATCACCAGAAGCCCACCTGGGAGAAGTTGAGAAAGGCCCATGCCGCCTTCCAACTCAACCGGCTGGAACTGGAAAAGGACGCCCAAGCAAGCCCCGCCCTCAAGCGAATGCAGGAAATCCTGTCGGCAAAAAGTCCCTACGGACTCATCAAGGAAGCCGACGCCCTCATCAACTCGGTCAACGCCGTGAACTCGTCGTTGCTCAACGGACGACGAACGCAGGCCATCGCCAAGATCGACGTCGTGATTGCCACGCTCAACAAAGACGTGGCCGCTGCTCAAGGCGAAGCCGGACTGCGGACGGCGTGCCTCAAACCGCTCGAAGTCTTGAAGGATCAGGTGCAGAAGGAAGAAAGCCTCGCTCACATCACGCAGGCCGAAGGCGAAGCCGTCAAGGAATTCGACGTCGCCGTAGGACGCATCGAAGACTTTCTGCGCAAGCTGGCCGAGCAGAAGAAGCCCAATGACGACGGATCGGTCAAAGTGACACCGCCGCCTCCGGTCAAGAAGCAACGGATCGTCAAACCGGCAGACATCGTGAAGACGACGTACCTGGAAACGTCCGAAGACGTGAACGGCTTCCTCGATGCTCTCCGTCAAGAGCTTGAGCAAGCGATCGCCAACAACGAACGCATCCAGATTCGATAGGCCACAATGAATCGCACCAAACTGAAAAACTATGCACCGCAGGCTCGCCGCGATTTCATCCAGGCGATGACGGGGCGGGCTGCTTTCTACGGGCTGACAGCCAACAAAACTGAGCCGGTCGTGGAACGGGGCGACGTGGCCGTGATCGCAGGGCGAGAACATCCCCGTGCCGTCGCCAAGAAGCGAAAGCAACTCGAAGAACGCATCGCGCGGCAGGGCTTCGAGCAGACGATGGAGGCGATGGCCTACACCTGGTTCAACCGGCTGGTCGCCATTCGGTTCATGGAACTGCACGGCTACCTCGATCACGGCTACCGAGTTCTGTCGGCTGCAAAATCAACCACGGATAACACGGAGGACACGGATGGGAAAAGAAATCCTGCTTCGTCTTTATCCGTGTCCTCCGTGAAATCCGTGGTTGAAATTCCTGAAATCCTGCAACACGCTGAACACATCGAACTGCCGGGCCTGAAACGCGAAACGGTCATCGACCTCAAGCTGGCCGGGAACAAGGAGGCCGAGCTGTACCGACTGCTGCTCACCGCTCAGTGCAACGCCCTGCACACGGCGATGCCGTTCCTGTTCGAGAAGATTGACGACGAGACGGAACTGCTGTTGCCGGACAACTTGCTGCACTCCGATTCGCAGATCCGCAAGCTGGTCGGCGAGATTGACGAGGAGGACTGGCAGGAAGTCGAGATCATCGGCTGGCTGTACCAGTTCTACATCTCGGAGAAGAAGGACGCCGTGATGGGCAAGGTGGTGGCCAGCGAGGACATTCCCGCCGCCACGCAGTTGTTCACGCCGAACTGGATCGTCAAATACCTCGTGCAGAACACGCTCGGTCGGCAATGGCTGGCGACTTATCCGCAGTCGGCGTTGCGACAGCAGATGCAGTATTACATCGAGCCTGCCGAGCAGACGCCCGAAGTGCAGGAGCAGCTCAAGGCGATCACGCCGACCAGCCTGAACCCGGAAGAGATCACGTTCCTCGATCCGGCCTGCGGGTCGGCTCACATCTTGGTGGAAGCGTATGATGTATTCAAAGCGATCTATCAGGAGCGGGGCTACCGGGCCAAGGACATCCCAGCGTTGATCCTGCAAAAGAACCTGTTCGGCCTGGAGATCGACGACCGAGCGGCGCAGCTTGCGGCTTTCGCGCTGATGATGAAGGCACGGGCCGACGACCGTCGTCTCTTCGAGGGTCACGTCCAGCCGAATGTGATGGCGCTCGTCGAGACGAAAGGCATGGACGCCGCCGAGATCGCGGCGGCGGTCAGTGGTCAGTGGGGCACGGGCCGGCGCGAGGAACCAGCGCCACCACCCGGCCACCTGTTCGAGAAGGACGACAATCTCTTCACCCGCGCCCTGAGCCGCAAGGCGCTAGCCGCGGTTGTTTCCGAAGGAACCAAATCACCGACCCCGGACGACGGCCCATTGACCGCCGACATCCGCCAACTGATCGACCTCTTCGCCGAGGCCCGCACGTTCGGCTCGTTGATTTGCGTCCCGCCGGAGTTGGCCGCGCGGTTGCCGCTGCTGGAACAGCGGGTCAACGAGGCCGCCGCGAAGGGCGAGCTGTCCCGCCTCGTGGCGATCAAGTTCCAGCCCGTCGTCGAACAGGCCCGGCTGCTCGCCAGGCAGTACGACTGCGTCGTGGCGAATCCGCCGTACATGGGAAATTACGCAATGAACCCGAAACTACGTTCGTTTGCGACGGAATACTATCACACGACCAAATGGGATATTTATGCCCTCTTCACAGTGCGGTTAATGAGCATTTGCAATCCCAACGGCGAACTCGGGCTTGTTACTCCATTTACATGGATGTTCAGCAAGTCCTATGAGCCTTTAAGAACTCACATCACAACAAATGCAACTATCACATCTTTAATACAGCCGGAATATCATTCTTTTTTCGATTCTGCGTTCGTTCCTCTATGCACGTTTGTTTTGAGGATTGCTCCTCTTGACTTCAAGGGAATCTTTATCGACTTGTCTCGCTTTTATGGCGAGTCTCTTCAGCCTGAAAAGGCGATTGAAGCAATCGCTGCTCCTTCTTGTGAATGGCGATACATTGCTGCTCGAAGTGATTTTACGAAGGTTCCTGGCACACCCATTGCCTTCTCAATAAGCAACAGGATTCGAGAGCTATTCACCGCACATGATTCATTAGGGCAAGTGGCTGCGTTGCGAGAAGGCATTCATACTGGAAAAAACGAACTCTTTCTCAGATATTGGCATGAAATTGACTTTTGCCTGTTTTCCGAATCAGAGACGAATGGTGAGTCTATTGATTCACACAAGGTGAAGTGGGTTCCACACAACAAAGGTGGGAAATATCGAAAGTGGTATGGAAACAATGAATGGGTGATACGCTTCGACAAGGAATCTCGGGATGAAATGGCAGGCTTGAAGGGTCATGTCCGACCTAGTCAGTCACTTTACTTTAAGGAGGGAGGCACTTGGACGGCTCTTACTGTCGGGCATTTTGCTGTGCGTTACTATCCAGCCGGATATTTGTTTGACAGCAAAGGTCAAGTTATTGTCGGAAATTCCATTGTGTATCTTATCGGTCTTATGAACACCAGCATATATGTTCACATTGCTAAAATAATAATGCCGAGCATGGAATATAAATGCGGTCATGTCGCCAAGCTGCCGTACCTTTGCATCGAGCCAAAGAAAATTGCGACCAACGCCCAGTGTGCCATCGATATTGCAAGAGACGACTGGGATTCACAGGAGACTTCGTGGGCTTTTCGTAGAAGCTCGCTTTTGCCTGAGAATGCAAAGCATTCGTTCCTCGAAGACTCATTTGAAGAATGGTCCTCATTTGGCTCGCAGGCGATATTTCGTCTGAAGCAACTCGAAGAAGAGAACAATCGAATTATCATTGAAGCCAACGGACTACATGAAGAACTCTCTTCCGAAGTTCCAGATGACCAGATCACTCTGTACCGGCCTAACCGGGAAGAAGACACGAAGCGACTGATCTCCTACGCCATCG
>CAYSHJ010000557.1:0-22928 GCA_964430385.1 uncultured Planctomycetaceae bacterium | reverse complement strand
CCATCACCTCGCCGGCTTCACAATGTGGTTTGCCGGCGGTGGTTTCAAACCGGGATTCAGCTACGGAGCCACCGACGAGTTCGGCTATCACGCGGTCGAGAACCGCATATCGGTGCATGACGTCCACGCCACGCTGTTGTTTCTGCTGGGCATCGACCACGCGCGATTCAGTTACAAGTTCCAAGGATTGGACACACGACTAACGGGCGTCGAACCGGCTCGCGTACTGCGCGAGCTGTTGGCCTGACGCGAGGCCGGACTTCAGCGTGCCCCGCTGACGAGGCACCCGGCCGCCGCCACATCATCGCGAAGCGGCTTGGCCTCGATTTTGTGAGTGGCCGCAAGCTGCGTGAACTTGTCCGACTCCGTGGACCCTGTCGATCTTGCGCAACACTCCGGTGCGGCTGGCTCTGAGATTTCTTCAAGTTCTGACGGCCGCAGTTAATTCAATGAAAAGTCAGTTTGCTCTGTTCCGATACTGCAAGATGGACGCATTCGGCTCACTGTGCTCGCTCGACGGATGATCCGGGTTTTTGCGGTCATGTTGTTTAACGTGCTCGAATGAAACAGCGCGGCAACACGGCTCCGATTTTGACGGCGGTTTTTGCCGGTTCTTTCCGGTAGATCGCTTGATAAAAAAAAGGATTCTCAGCTCCCAATGATCCAGGAGAGGACCATGCGACACGGCAAGATGTTTGAAATCGTGCGGCAATCCGCCGGAGCCTTATTACTGCTCGGAGGCGTCGAGTTGACCTTGAAATCGCCGACCTTGGCGGCGGACACGGACTGTGCTGTCCCGGCCCCAACCCCGGCTTGCCAGCCCCAGTGCAGCGATGACATTTACAAGCGTGCCGGTGATCGGCTCGCTCAACAATTGGAACAGATGAATCAATGCCAAAGCGGTGGCCCCGCTGCGTGCGCGGCTCCGGGCAACGGCTGCGCCCCCGGCGGTGCCTGCGAGAGCGGAAAACACTGCATGTTCGGCTCGATCTTCGGCGACGGCTGCGGCTGCGGCGGCGACAAACCACTTGGTGACCCGTGGAAGCTCTCCAAGGAGAACGGCTTCGACTTCGGCGGCTGGGTGCAACTCGGATACGCCAGCAACCCAGATGGTGCGTTCACGGGCAACGGCCCTTTCCTGGATGATCGGGAATGGAGCAACGTGAATCTCAACCAAATGTACGTGTATGTCACCAAGGTGGCGGACGGAAAGAAGGGCTTCGATTGGGGCTTTCGCGCCGACATGATGTACGGCGTCGATGGCAATGAAGCTCAGGCGTTCGGCAACAATCCCGGCAAGTGGGACTTCCTGAACGGTTGGGACCATGGCATCTACGAATTGGCCATGCCGCAATTGTATGGGGAAGTGGCGATGGGCGATCTGGCTGTTAAGGCCGGTCACTTCTACACGCCGCATGGCTACGAAGTGGTCACGTCACCGGACAACTTCTTCTTCAGCAAGCAGCTCAACTTCTGGAATAGTGAGCCGTTTACCCACACCGGCGTGCAAGGCACGTACAAAGTCAACGACAAGCTTTCCGTGTTGGCCCATTGGGTGCTTGGCTGGGACACTGGCTACGACCAATTCGGCAAAGGCAACATGGGAACGGTCGGGTTCACTTACACATTCTCCGAAAAGACGAGTTTGATCTACACGTCGGGCTTCGGAGATTTCGGGTGGCGTGGAGATGGCGTGATCAACTGCGCCATTTTGTCGCACAAATGGACCGAGAAGTTCATGACGGTTCACCAGTTCGACATCCTCCAGACCGATCTCGGCAGCAACTTGGCTGCTCCTGGCAGCTTGATCGCCGGCGATTCGCACGCGCTGATCAACTATGCCTTCTACCAACTGACTGACAAAGCGAAGGCGGGCGTTCGTTACGAGTGGTACAAGGCGGACGGGGTGTCCTACAACGAGTTCACTTACGGTGTGAACTATCAAGTTAACGCGAACATCGTCGTGCGGCCAGAAATGCGTCACAATTGGTCGCCCGCCAACGATGTCAGCCCCTGGAACGAGAATATTTTCGGTGTCGACGCCATCTTCAAGTTCTAAGGCGACCGAGAATCCAATCAGAGTGAATTTGCGGCCGTGGTCGGACTTCCGATCACGGCCGTTTCTTTTTTTGGACGCAACGAACCCGTTCTCGAAACGATGGCCTCTGGCCGGGATGTCACAGTGTTTGCGGCCATGGTCCAGGCGGTCGCTGTCGGTCGCCACTGTCCAGAAACGATTGCAGCATCAATTGTGCGGCGACTTTGTCTAAGCGCTTCTGCTGCTTTTGCGGGCTCAGCTCCGCTTGCTGCAAATACAACGCAGCCAATGCTGAGGTGTACCGTTCGTCCCAGTACATCACGGGCAGGCCGAGTGCCTGACTGACCCAGTCGCCGAACGCGCGCGCCTCGCGAGCTTTGCCCCCCTCGTCGCCGCTCATGTGGACCGGCAGACCGACGACCAATCCGACCGCTTGATACTCCCGCGCGAGACGCTGCAAACATCGAACGTCCTCAGACTCGGAACGCCGCGAGTAATTCTCCAGCGGACTGGCGATCGTTTGCTCCGGCGTGCAGACCGCGACGCCGATGCGTTTGGTGCCGTAATCGAGGCCCAGCAGCACTCCGGTTCTCGGAACACTTCGCGCTGGGAGATCGTTGGATTCGTCGTTGGGCATGCTCGCTGTCAACATGTGTGGCCTCGGGGGGCGGTTGACTCGCCGGTATTCGATTTGCGGGCGAGCCGCGCGCCACGGATCGTATCGACTGACGCTAGCCGCTCCCAACCCCGCAACTTGTCGAGCAGTTGCCGCATCTCGTTGCGATTGTGTTCAAACGATCTGCGGCCGATCGTTGTGGGTTCCCGCACCGCTTTGTAAGCTCGACTTCGTGAAAAACTTGCCAATGTCTTCCTCGACGTCATGGTTATGTCAAAAGTTCATCTAACACTGGCCTCGTCATACTTCCCGGCTGTCGCTGCACGGCCGGGCTTCACCTGACTGCGCCGCTCTTTCTAGCTGCGTGCCAGTTACGTTGAGTCTCCATCGACTCCCCCCGCTTCATCACCGCCTTGTTGGCGAGATGGCTCCCTGGGTCATAACCGGGTTCCGCTGTTCATCGACGGCGCGGCCGGAAAACTCTGCGCGGCACCGAGTGCGCCTCGCACCGGCTGCCACCTCAGCCTTCAAGATCTTTACACAAGGAGAATGAAATGAGACGCCATCGCTCTCGCAACCACGTTTGCATTCGGTCCGGCTTCACTTTGATCGAACTGCTGGTGGTCATTGCCATCATTGCCATACTGATCGCATTATTACTGCCCGCCGTGCAGCAGGCTCGTGAGTCGGCACGACGTAGTCAATGTCGTAACAACCTCAAGCAGATCGGTTTGGCGATCCAAAACTTCCATGAAGTGAAGGGAACGCTCCCGTCCAGCCGGCTGGGACCGCAGCACGCGAGTTGGTTTGTCCAAATTCTGCCCTACATTGATCAGACCCCGCTCTACAAACAATGGAACCTCAACGACACCTATTATTTGCAATCGTCCAGTGCCAGAACGACGTCGGTCCCTGGATACTACTGCCCAAGTCGTCGAGTACCGATGCTGAGCACGCAGTTCGAAATCTCCAGCACCGGACTTCCTGATACCCAACCGTATCCGGGAGCGTTAGGGGACTACGCGGCCAACGGCGGAGCGCACGTCAATGCGATCGTGGATAATCCACTGTGCAGCGGGGCCATGTGCCAAGCGACGTCGCAGCTTTCCGGCAGTCAAATCGTGAGCACTCAGTCACAGACGGCCCTGCGTGACCTGAGGGATGGGACGAGTCACGTCTTCTTGGTTGGCGAGAAGCATGTACCTGAGAGCAAGTTCGGTCAGAGCGGCCCGTCGTGGGGAGACGGCGCGATCTACAACGGTGACTTCCCCCGCAACTACAACCGGCTTGCCGGCCGTGACATCTTGGGCCAACCGAGATTCAAGCTGGCGGCTAACGGCGAAGACCTGAGCGGCCCGTGGCATTGTCGCTTCGGGAGTCATCATCCTGGAGCCTGCCAATTCGTATTTGCGGACGGACATGTCGCGACCCTGAATGTTGCGGTCGATATCGATGTGCTCCACAAACTGGCTGTGCGAAACGACGGAAAGCCCGTGGAAGATTTTTAATCGAGCCGGTGTCGGTCGCAGTCGCCTGTCGTCACTTTTCTGGAGCACTGTCGTGCCTCTACGCGGGTTGTTCGTGTTCGCTGCCTTGTGGCTCGTCGGCTGCAAGCAGGAAATCCAAGTTCACTTCGACGCAGCGCCACCTCCGCCGATCGAGACGAACTTCGATCGTCTGCCAACGGTTCTGTCTGGCATTCCGAAAACGGGAGCGGTGCTGCTCTCCGAAGGTCTTCCAAGTCCCTTCTGGGAACCGCAGATGTTGGAGCAGGAGCTTGCGCGAACGAAGACGATCAAGCTTCACGGCTATCCGTTCTACGAAGACCGGTTGGCAATGCAGGGAACCGATGGCGAGCAATTCACGGCGTTGCTCTCCGATCGGACTTCCTTCGTGAATTACACCGACGCGAAGAAGGGCGGAGGCTTTCATGCCGACTACTGTTTGGAGTGGAAGACCGGCGAGGGAACCACTCACGTCGTGATTAGCCTGGAAGGTGCCGAAGTGAAGATGTACGCTCCCAAGAGCGAATTGCACTGCGACCTCAGCCCGGAGGCCGCCCAGAAACTCCGGCAACTATTGAGTCGATATCGCAAGAATCGCCCGGCGGAGATGTCGCCGAACTCGTGAGAGTTCGGACCGAAGTCTCACGACTTCGGTTAGGGAAGTCGTTGCAGTTCGTCACTCGACGTGATACTGACTTCGCAATTGCCGAGCGGCGTTCATCATCGCACCCAGTTTCGCCGTTGCCACTTGCGCGGACGCCACTGGGTTGTCGGCGAACGTGGCGAAGCCGCAGTCGGGATTCAGCAAGACGCGGTGCGGGCCGAAGACACGGATTGCGGATTCAGCCTTGGCCATGATTTCATCGACGCTCTCAATCGCGTCGAGCTTTTGATTGACGACACCCACGCCGATGCGGCAATCCTCCGGAAGGGATGCCAGCACGTCGATCTCGCCGGCGCGCGGAGTACACAACTCCAGAAAAAACGTTCCCACCTTGAGCGACCGCAGCAGCGGCACGAGCGGTTCGTAGCTTCCGGCAAGGGCCACGGATTCGTCACGAGTCCAGTTGCCACGGCAGATGTGCAGCGCCGTTCGATCGCGTGGAAGTCCCTCGACGACGCGGTTGATCAGTTCGCCCGCGAACGCCAGTTCCTCCACGTTGCCGAGCTTCTCGCTGAGAGCACCGCACATGAAGCTGCGGTTGCCGACAGGTCGGCCGAAGACCACTTCGGTGAGCACCGGTTCGTCGAACTGAACGAGAGCCGCACCCGCTGCGAGCAGCCCCTGCAACTCTTCACGCAGCACGCGCACCACATCATCGGCAAGCTTTTCACGAGTCTCGTAGACGCGATCGGTGATGCAGTCCATCCACATTGTGCGAGTCAACAGGTACGGGCCTGGCAGAGCGACCTTGATCGGCCGGTCCGTCAGCGTTTTGGCGAATTCGATTTCGTGAACGGTAAGCGGTCGGCTGCGATGGATCGATCCGAACACGGCCGGATGCCGTACGCTGCCAGCCGGCACATCGAGCGCCCGCAGTTCCGCTTCAAACGTCACGGGGTCATCGACGTACGGCAGCAGATCGGTGATTGGAATGAGTTGGCAACCGTCGAGCAGTCCGCCGACGAAACTGGCGTAACTGTCACGGCGCTGTTCGCCATCGGTCACGACATCAACACCGACCTTGATCTGCGAATCAACCGCGAGCCGCACCGCATCGTCACCGACCTCGTGGAACTCTTGGTCCGACAGCCGGCCTTCCATGTGCTCGTGAATCGCCTGCAGCATCCAACGAGGCCGCGGCCAGCTCCCGATTCCCATCACCGAAAGCGGCGCGATCGCTGGCACCGCAGCGGGTGGCAAAATTGTTGCGGGAACGGCGACTGAACTGGCCGATGTCTGGGCCGGTCTCAGAACGCTGGCGGTCGAAGGTCGATTGGTCACTTGAAGACGATCCGCGAGCGGCCCTTTGCACACCAGAAAACGCCATTCCAAATCCGCTCGAACACACGACACCAATTCGTTCTTGGTCATGCGGCACCAAGCCGGCAAATCCTCCTCGACGGACGATTCCGTCGATCGGATTTCGAGCAGACCGCCAACTCGCAGCGGATCCATGTGGCGACGAATAAGTAAAAGCAGCCCGCTGCCGCAGTCCATGGCACCGCCTTCGAAGCTAACGTCCGGTTCGAATGCGTGCCGATCCACGTACTGCATGTGGCGCCCCTAATACGACACACAGGGCGAGCCATCCGAGAGAAACTCAACCAGCTTCGCTCCGCCGACGATGACCGCTCCGGCGACCAATTTTTGGTCATCGAGGTTGCGGCGTTTGAAGCAGGGCGAGCAGACGTAAATCTTGCCGCCACTCGCCGCGAAGTTGGCCATCAAATCCTTGAATGGAGCGAAACCCTCCTCATGGATGTCGTCCGCGTAACCCTGTTGGGAGAGACGCACCGCTTCGGAGCTCATGAAGACGACCGTGTCTTTCTCGCTTCCCAGCGCGGCGTTGGCGATCACAAACCCAACGGTGACTTTGTCGGTGTTGTCTTTGGCGTGCGTGAGGCTGACACAGAATTTACCGGACATGACTCAGTTCTCTTTTCGTTGGATGAAGAACACCGGGGGCGACATTGCCACCAGACAATTTTTGGTGACCCGGCACCAAGCCGCAATGTCTATCCGAGCCGCCGGGTCGTTGGCAATCAACTTGAGCACGGCACCGGGCGGCATCGCTCGCATTCTCTTGAGCAACTCAAGCACCAAGTCTCCGCACGCCAAGTCGCCCGCGTCCCATTCGGCGTCGGCCGATATGGTGCCGGTCGGAAGGTTATTTGCACTCGTCGGATTCATACGGAGCCTACTGCTCGGTCAACTCGTCCTGAATGGCCATCGCCAGCTTCTCGGCCTCCAAACAGACAGACGTCGGAGCGTTCCTTGACTATACCGCGAGGGCGAAAGAAAAGGGTGTCAACAACTGCTTCAGACACGCAAACATTCAAACATGTCCGGACAAAATACCGAGCGTGTCGCGAACCAGGTGGTCGTACCAACACCGCGGATCAACCTCCAGCGGCAAACTGCGAAACGTCTGGCAGCAACCATAGCAGGCACGATTCTGCGCAGACGTCACTTCCTGGATGACGATCTCGCGAATCGTGATCGACTGCACTTCGCGTGCGACGATTTCCGTTCGCAGTCCCAACTTCACACAATGCCCTGAAAACTCAGTTGGGATCAGCGAGAGGTGTCAAAATCTGACAAGGTTTGCCGGAGGAAATCCGTGTCTGAGCCGCGTCACTTGGACGCCAACAAATCCGGTCGCCAACAAATCACGAGGGAATATTCCGGCCACGACGTGCCTCAATGAGGGTGCGAAGTATCGACTTGCAATCCACTTTCAAAAGAGGACTGCCATGTCTCCCTCCTCCGCCAAGAGAGTGTGCCCGGCTTTGACGTCCGTTGTTCTGATCTTGCTCGTCCTGGGTTGCGTCAAGGAGCCTGTGCGTGAAGATCGAACGATCGGATTCTCGCACGACGGTGGGCAAGTGGCCTTTCAGCATGGGCACGAAGGGGTCTATGTCGCCGATCGCAACAGCGGCGCGGCCACAAAGATCTTCCAGCCGGATGAGACCGTGCTGGCCACCAGCCGACCACTGACCAGCCCCACGGACGGACGGCTTATCTTTGCGACAGCGCAACCGCTCAAAGAGACAGATCAACGGCCATCGTTCACGTCGGGACCGGTTCCTGCGGACGGGCAAATCGTCAGCGGGATTCCGATCCGCTTCACCTGCTGGCTGCGGGACGAGCCAACCGGGGATCAACGGGCCGACGTGAAAAAACTGTTTCGTGCGACTTGCGGGCATGTCGGCTATGTGTCCGCCGGTCTCGTGGTGCGTTGGCATCCGGACGGGAAGCACATTCTGTACGTCGCAGCTCTGGATGACGAACCGAGAAAGCACACGATCTTCGAGTACGACTTGGAGTCCGAACAGACGCGACGAATCTTTCCGTTTGTGGGGGATGCGGTGCTCTGTGATTGGACTCCCAACGGCTCCGCATTGGTTTGCGTGGTGGGGAATGCTGACAAGCAGAAACGATCGGATGCCTCTTCCGAGTCCATCGTCGCGGGCATCTGGATCGGGACACCGGAAGACAAGGATTCATGGTGGCACGTGCCGGAGTCCGAGCAGTTGTCGCAAGGAGAACTTCCCTCGCTGATTGAGAGTCTGCGAGCCAACCGTCCGGCCTGGACACCAGATGACTCGCAGTTCGTGTTCGTTTCACGGGCGGCGAGTGCTGTGGCGGAAGCCAAGGTCAAACATCGGTTGCTGCGCGTCGAATTCGCCAGCCGGACTCTCAGCACTGTCGCCGAGTCGGATGGTCCCGTGACGGATCTGCATTGGTCTCCGGACGGCCAGCGATTGGGATTCCTGACGCACCCCGCGAACGTCCCTGCAGTGCTCAAGATTCGCGAACCCACTGGAACGATTTCGGACGTGGCCATCGCTCAGCCGATCCGCAAGTTTGCCGGGTTCGATTCGACCAGCCAACGATTGGCCTACGTGGCAGCCAGCCCGATGAATCCGCCGCTGAGGTCTCCGTGGTGGGCACTGCTGCTGCTGCCCGATCCGCTGGCTCGTGACAGCGTGTGGATCGCTGATGCCGCGGCGACTGGTCCAGGAACCGAAGTGTTCTCCGGCACGCGAGTCACATTCCCGCTTTGGTCGCCGAGCGAAGAACGACTGTCGCTGTGGTTGACCTTCACTCCGCAATATCGCTCGCTCCTGTCGATTTTCGGTCGCTGGGGCCTGTGGCCGGGCGATCCTGCCGCGACGATCGACGTGCGTTCGGGCGAAGTTTCGTGGCTGGCGGTCACGCCGCAAGAAGAACTTCAGATCGGTCACTTCCATTTACTGAAGCACAATCATGCAGAGGCATGGCGCTGGTACGCTCAAGCAAGAAACAAACTGCCCGCCGCAAGAGCGCCTCAGAACTGGACGGAGTTCACACAGCACGTCAGCGCGCCCGAGAACTCGCAGGCCTTTGAGTACCTGTGCTTGAAGCGATTGGGCCGAGATGACGAAGCGACCGCAAAGTGGCTGGAATTCGAGCAGAACTTCTTTCCGCCGCTCGCCGCAGAACAGTCAGTCGCCGCCGCGCCGGACGCGACTGACGTCTGGCTCGGAGCACTTGGTCCACAAGCGGAACTCCTCAAGCATCTGCTCCACGACTTGTACGTTGCAGAAGTGTTTCTGAGCGTCGATGCTGTGGACGACGCCCTGACGCATTTCCGCGCTCAATCCGCCTTCGGCGGACCGCCAGCTAACCCGGATGCGGCGCTGAGTCGAGGAATTGTGCTGGGCCAGCTTCTACTGATCGCGAATGACCATGACGGGTATCTGTCGCATTGCACGAGCGTCGTTGCACCGCTCGCGATTGAGATGCGGGCAAATTTCGCCGAACATCCGCCGGAGAATGCTCACTTCGTGTTGCAAATGGCTGCGGGCCTGTGCGTCGCTCCGTTGTTTCGAACGGACTTTCTGAGTGGTGTGTCGGACGCCGCCTTGCAGCAAAACATTCCCATCTGGAAGGATCTTCGAGACCGTCTTAGTGACGGCCTTCCGGCACTGGCCGTCGACTTGTTCCTGCGTGCGGCGGCCTTGAATCGAGACGACCAGATAGCAGCGACGGCTGCCGAGGAGCGAATTGCAAGCAACCCCGCTGGACGCAATCTGTTCGCCGACAAATCCATCGACGAGGGGCTGGCTGGTTTGTTTGAGCTGTCGCAATTAAGCCTCGTCCCATCTGCGGGTAGGCCGTGAAACCGTTAAGCGTCTGTCAGCTCATAAAGCCCTTGCCCAACGTACTTGAGTTTTCCCTGCTTGGCGAGCTCGTCCCAGACCGCCTTCGAAAACTGGTTCGGTGGTGATATCGCGACGACTCCCGATTTGCCGCCTCCCGTCATCGGGCCGTAGCCTAGCCTGGACTCGTCGTCGAGTCGGGTCACCTTGAGACGCTTCCTGAAAGCTTTGAGCGCCAGCTTGAGCTCTTCTTTGGAGGGTTCTTCGGGCGACGGAGTTGATTCCGACTCTAACATGAGATGCCCCTTTTGCGATGGCCCCGATCGCTTGGACTCCAGCTATGCGCCATTGATCACAAGCCCAGGCGGATTGTTCGCTCCTAGTGTATCCGGAAACACAAAAAAAGCCTCAAAACGCTGGGCAAACCCAGGATTCCGAGGCTTCTGTCAATGCGGAGAGGGAGGGATTCGAACCCTCGGTACCCTTACAGGTACACTGGTTTTCGAGACCAGCACGATCGGCCGCTCTGTCACCTCTCCAAGGGGATTTATCCGTTTCTTAGCGGGAAAGCCCGGCAACCTCGAGATGATTGCTCGCAAACGGGGCGGCATGATAGTGGTGGTTTCACGCATTTGCCAAGCGGGGAGTTTGACCGTGAGGCCGATCACCTCATTGAGCTGAAATGATCGGCGAAACGTCGCGATGAATCTTGCGGAAAGAATTGCGAACACCGCTTGACCCATTTTTTGGAACTGTCCTATAACCCGCCGTCCGTCTGGCTGCCGACGGAGTTTCGGCAGCATGTGTCACCTTTCTTAGACGCCGCACGCATGGCGGCAGGGATGCGAAGCCATGACAGGTCGTAATCGTTCGCAGTCGACGTTGCTGTGGGTCGCCGCCGGAACCGGAGCCGCCGTGCTCGGTGCCGCAATTCTTTTTCAGTGGTTCCGAGCGCAACCCGGAACCGCCGCCGAGGAGTCGAAACGTCCGACGGCGAATGACGCCACTTCCGGCAAAGCGCGCTTGAACGCGAGCGGCGCACAGCCCACGAACGCGGCGGAGTCCTTGAAAGAGGCTGCAGCGCGCGTCAGCTACAACGGGAAACTCCTCGTCATTTCGATAGACGAGGTCAAAACGGAAAGCTTTAAGGAGGTCGGCAAGAAGGTGCTGGACAGCATGATCAACCGCGCGATCATTCAGATCGCGTGTCAGGAGCGGGGCGTTCAGGTGACTCAAGCCGAGGTCGATCAAGAAATCGTGCGCATCGCGAAGGAGTTCAAGATCGATGCTGAGCAATGGCTGCAAATGTTGCAAGCCGAGCGAGGATTTTCGCCGGAGCAATATCGGCGTGACGTGATTTGGCCAATGCTGGCGCTCAAGAAGCTGGCGAGTGAGGACATCAAGGTCACGGCCAATGAAGTGCAAACCGCCTTCGAACGTGAATACGGTCCGCGCGTGAAAGCTCGCATGATCCTATTCGACAATCTGCGGAGAGCGCAGACGGCTTGGACAAAGGTCAAAGAAGATCCCGAGAATTTCGAGAGATACGTGCAAGAATTTTCCGTCGATCCGACCAGCAAGTCGCTGGATGGCAGCATCCCACCGATCCCGCGAAACTCCGGCAGCCCGAACCTCGAACAGGCCGCGTTCAAGCTGAAGCTCGGCGAGATCTCCGCCATCATCCAACTGGACGGGGGACTCGATCGCCACGTGATCCTCAAGTGCGAAGGCCGCACCGAGCCGGTCGTCCCCGAACTCGACGACCAAGTGCGAGCCGAACTGGAAGACCAGCTCAAAAAGCAAAAGGTCCAGGAACAGGTCGCCAAGATCTTCGAAAACATCAAGAAGGAAACTCGCGTCGACAATTTCTACACCAAGACATCAACCGGCGATCCCAAGCTGAATAACACGGTGCGCGCCGACGGTCCGAAGACGGGAGGCACGCGATCGACGATTGCACAGCCCGCGACCAAAGGCACGCCGAATGGATCGAACACCGGTCCGATTCGGCAAACCAGCGGACAAGGCACGACCTCGTCGCGCGTCAAACCCGCCGCGACGACGACCGACGAGCCCGATGAACTCGACCTCACGCCGCCGCCGCGCACGACTCCGCGACGCTCGACGACAACGTCCAATAAGTAAATCAGTCGCGAATGCCGATGGATCAAGCGGCAAACCCGGGGGCGCAATCGCCCCCCGTTTTGTTGGCTCACAGGACAAGACGCCGTTGAGTCCTCGCAAGGACTTCGTCCCATGTCGTCTGATTCGAAGACGAACTTTCCACCGCCACCAGCCGTGCTAGAATTTGCTCGCCGTCCGCTGATGTCCGGCCCGATCCCCACGCCTCACTTTACCGTTCCAGCCACCATGCGCAGCGAAACCGAAGCCTCCTTTTCGGACGAACCGTTCACCATCCCCGTGGCTGACCGAGTCAAGCGGTTGCCGCCGTATCTCTTCGGCAAGATCAACAAGCTGAAGCACAAGAAGCGAACTGATGGGGTCGACGTCATCGACCTCGGCATGGGCAACCCCACCGATCCGCCCGAACAATTCGTCATCGAGAAGATGATCGAGGCGCTGGCCGACGCCAAAAATCATCGCTACTCCGTCTCCAACGGCATCGACAACCTGCGCCGGGAAGTCGCCAAACGATACGACCGCAAGTACGGAGTCAAACTTTCGTCGCAGTCGGAAGTCATCGCCTGCATCGGCTCGAAAGAAGGCTTCAGCCATCTCTGCTTGGCGCTGATGGGTCCGGGCGACACGGCCATCGTGCCCGCGCCGACGTTTCCGATTCACTCGTATGCGGTGATGCTTGCTTCCGGCAACGTCATCGCGCTCGACGTTCGCCAGCCGGAGCAATTTCTCTCAAACATCGCTTACACCTGCGAGCACCTTTTCCCGAAACCGAAACTCGTGATTGTCAACTTCCCGCACAATCCGTCGGGCACCTGCATCGAGCCAGACTTCTACGTGGACCTGGTGCGACTCGCTAGAAAGTACGGCTTCCTGGTCATCAGCGATTTCGCCTACGCCGACATCTGCTACGACGGCTACAAGGCTCCGAGCTTCCTGGCGACTCCCGGCGCGATCGATGTCGGCGTCGAGCTGACGACGATGAGTAAGGGATACAGTATGGCCGGGTGGCGCATCGGCTACTGTTGCGGCAACGCCGAGATGGTGCGAGCACTCGGCACGATCAAGGGCTATTACGACTACGGCATCTTCCAGGCGATTCAGCTTTCCGCCATCGTGGCCATGCGTCACGGCGACGAATCGATCGAGCGGCTTTGCCAGGAATACAAACGCCGCCGCGATTCACTCTGCGACGGCTTGAACCGTCAAGGTTGGGACATCGAATCGCCAAAGGCCGGCATGTTCGTGTGGGCCAAGATTCCCGAACCGTTTTCTGAAATGGGTTCGATCAACTTCGCGATGAAGCTGCTCAACGAAGCCGGCGTGGCCGTCAGTCCCGGCCGCGGCTTCGGCGAAGAAGGCGAAGGCTTCTTGCGACTGGCAATCGTCGAAAACGCCCAACGCCTCCGCCAAGCCGTCCGCGAAATCGGCCGCTGCCTCAAGCCTGAACCCGCCACCGCTTGATGCGGCGATTGCAAATTGCGAATTGCAAATTGGCTCGCCGACGTCACTTCACTTTGCAATCTGAAATTTGAAATCTGCGATTTGCCATGAGCATGCTCGCGAAAGCACGGGTTGATCTCCAACGCCATTCCGTCGCAGGAATTCTTCGGCCCAGTGGTACTGATCAAGCAGCCCGCTCGTGTCTCGCCCTAGCATCCGGAACGCGAGAAACATCGCCTCGATCGTCGCCAGTCCGGCGGACGGATCTTCAAACTGCTTCGACGCGCGCGGGTAAGCTGTCTGCCAGGGCAGCAAGCTCCGCATCGGCACATGCGCGTACTGCTTGTCTATTCGCTTGGCCAGCTTCCAGGTGCCGTCGATGACCAGCAACCCGCAATCGCGATCCGCCTCCGACAGCAGCGGCCCACCGATTCCAAGTTTCACGTAGCTGGTGAGCGACTCCGGTTCGTCGTCAGGGTACGTCCGAAATACGAATCCATCTCGACCACGAAGCGGCTCGACCGAACACTTCTTTCGGTTTTCGCGGCGATGCACGACGATGATCGTCGGTGGAGGTTTGGGCATGGTCGATGTTGTTGCTGGCCTTTCCGAACGGGAATAGAGTGACTCGCCGAGTGATTCGCAAGCGGTTGTCTGCGACGACATGACGCAAGACAATCCGCACCGGACTGGCGGAGTTCGATCAATGACGTTGTGGGTCACGCTGCTCGGGGGACTGACGTCCCCCGCTCGCCCTGTGCTGACGGAGTTCGATGAATGACCTTGTGGCTCTGTCCGGACTGCCTGCAGTGGCGAGTGCCGACCGACGGCTCGTGTGCGGTCTGCGACCGCCTGCTTGACATGGACCTTCCCGATCCGACGTTCGATGAGCTGGCGGAGCGACTCGGCGATCTGCGCGAGTGCCTGGGCGAAGTCGATCTTTCGCGAACCGAGTTGCCGACGCGCGGACTGTTGCACGCGACGTCGAGCGGCTTGCTGTTCGTGCCGTATCAGTCGGCCGTATGCACTTTCGAGGCTGACGATCCGCCACCGCGACCGACCGCATGGCAAGAATGGCTGTCGTTGGCTCGCTCGCCGATCGCGCGCCTGCGGAACTGGCTGATGTGGGATCGTCGGTGTTGGCGTTTGCGAAAGAACGCTCGCCGTCTCGAACTCGCCAGGCAAGATCGGGCCGTGTTGGCCGAGTTCCTGATGAGCGACCCAGGCGTCCTGTTCATCGCGAGAGCCTCGATCGCGAACTGGCGACGTCGGCGGCGACGCTGGCAATTCTTACACGTCAACGGCCATTGGTTGCCGGAGCAGTTCACGCCACGAGATCGTGCGAGTCATCGAAATCTTCAAACCTGGTGGGAGACGACCGCGTGTCCGCTCCGTCCCATGGCTCATTAGCCGCATTCTTCGATCTGCTGCGAGACGTCTTGTCGCGCGACGCTTGCTGGGGCCTCACGCTCAGTCAGCCCGTGCATCGTGGGCAGCCGACGAAATTCTCGGTTCGCCCGATCGAACTGTCGGGCCAGCGACATTACCAACTCGCCGAGCGGCGCGGGGAGCAAGAGTTTCATCAAAACCTGTCAACGGATGAATTCCTCGTGCGCGTGACGTCAGAACTCGGACAACGTTTCGCACAGGCCGATCTCTTCACGCCGGAGGCCGATGTCTCTGTGCGAGTGCAACGTGAGGGCATCGTGCGATTGACGACACGTCGTCCGTCGAAGGCGGCTCCGCCATTGGAACACGATCGCCGCAAACAATACCTCATTCAGGAAGGCCGACCTTGCCCCTTTCTAGCGGAGATCGGCGTCATGACTCCGGCTGGGCAGGTCAAGGCGTCGAAGCAAGCAAAGTTTCGGCAGGTCAATCGGTTTCTGGAGTTCGTCGACGACGTGTTGCCGGAACTTCCTCTGACTGGACGATTGCGAATCATCGATTTCGGCTGCGGGAAAAGCTATCTCACGTTCGCGCTGCACTACTTGCTGACCGAACTCCGCGGCCGCGAGGTCGACATCGTCGGCCTCGACTTGAAGGCCGAAGTCGTTCGCCACTGCCAACGCATCGCTGACAAACTGCGTTGCCGCGGATTGCGTTTCGAGGTCGGCGACATCGCGGGCTATTCGGTGAACGAACCCGTTGACCTCTCGGTTTCATTACACGCTTGCGACACCGCCACCGATGCCGCGATCGCTCAAGCCGTCAGTTGGCAAGCGAAAGTCATTCTCGCCGTTCCATGCTGCCAACACGAAGTCGCGCAGCTCTTGCCCGACATCGTGCTGCCCGGCGTGCTCCGTCACGGAATCCTCAAAGACCGCTTCGCCGCGCTGGCCACCGACGCTCTGCGAGCACAACTGCTCGAAGCTGTCGGTTATCGGACTCAAGTCGTCGAGTTCATCGACTTGGAACACACGCCGAAAAATCTGTTACTCCGCGCCGTGCGAAGCGATTCGCCCTCGAAGCCGGACGCCGTCGATCGCTATCGGCAATTGAAGGGCGAACTGGGATTGAAGAGTTTGAGTTTTGCGCTGGAACAACAATTGTCCGCTCGGCAGCTTTTTTGACTTTATCTGCGACACTAGAGGCAGTTTCAAAACTAGCCCGACGCGCAAGCGAGGGATCGAATGCGCCGGTGAATTCCAATCCCTCGCTCGCGCGTCGGGCTAATGTGCCGCATATAAAACCGCTTCTAGCCAGAATCAACGTGGCCGCGATGCTCGAAGATCAAAACGGCACAGGCAGTAGCAGGGCGTGATGTTCAAAAAGCACTCGCCGCCCGTGTTCGCCAATCGCGGGAGTGAAGAACAAGAGGAAGACATAAAACGCCACGAGTGCTCCCAGCACGATCTTGCACAGCCAGTGCCAGACGTACCAGGCAGGTTGCTCGCGGCGCATCGAGCGGTGATAGGCCCAGCCGAGCGCGACTTTCGTCGGAAAGATCGACACCACGAAGATGATCGTGATTGGCCACAGCGCGTCTTGCGGCGGCGAGAGTGCTTTGAACAGGTACAGCGGCAGAGCCAGCAGGTACGTCAGCACAATCGCGAAGAGCCACGCGAACGGCGCGCGGCTGAACAATCCGCGAGCAGCCCGCAGTTCGCGGAACACGCCCAAGCGGTTCTCGGCGGCGAAGCGCGTTTGCATGAGCGGCACCCACATCAGCGTCAGCCACAACCCCACTCCACCGACGAGCATCACCAGTATTTGTATCGGCTTCTCAGTGTCTCGCATTGAGGCGTACAGCGCGGACGGAATGATCAACCATGCAAAGGCTCCTAAGAATCCGCGCCAGCCTTGCGAGTAATACGCCCGCGCGTTCAGGCCAGAGAGAAATTGCCCGATCGCCGTCGAGGCGCGCACCCAATAATCACGATCGCGCCAGCGCGCCAACAGCCAGCGCGCGTTCTTGACCGGTCGCACGAAGCACCACAAACCGCCGCCGCGAGCGAGCGCTAAACAAAGATGAACGATCATCAACCAGGTGATGACGACCAGCCCGAATTGCCATCGCGCGGCGATTGCTCCGCCGGGATCAATCAGCCGCGCGTCGGCCGCCGCGCCGGAAATCAATCTCAACGGCAGCAGGCACAGCCACGTGCCGAGCACAATCGAACCAAATCGGGGAGCCAGTCCCAGCAACGGAAACGCGGCTCGCAGTTTGCCCGTGCGAGCGACTCGGCCGGTGACGTCGAGCAGATAGCCCAACGTCCAGAAATTGACCAACGGCACGGCGGCCGAAATCGCCAACAGCAGTGTCAGGCTTGCCAGTCCGAACAGCGTCCGCACGACCCAAGCGATGCACTGCAACGGATGCCGCCAAGGAACCGGAAACGGCGGCAACCGATCGGCGACGATTTCTTCTTCGAGGGCTTCGAATGGTTGGGCGTTCTGTTCGTACGACGGATTGCCAATAAGTCCTTCATCGACGATTGATGGAATCGCGGTTGTCACAGCCGATGCCTCGGCCGCGACTTCTGACGGAAGCGGCTGGCGTTCGACACGACTCGGTTGACCGGAGTCACTCACAAAGACAGCCTTTTTGCGGGGGAATTTCGTCAACGCTGTCTTGTCGAGGTTCATATCATGCCCTGGTCGCAGCCTGAGCGGACGGATTGGCAATCCGTCCTACACAGGCACTCACGGGGACATACCTCGACGGGACTGCGTCGGTTTCGCGATGATCGGTGAAACGATGTCCGCCGTCGAGAGGTATGCTGGTCGGGTGGAAATCTCAAATTTCAAATTTCAGAATGGAAATCTCAAAATCATCATGCGATGGAAACTGTTGCTGCCCGGGATCGTGTTGCTGGCTGTCATCGGGCTGGTGCGAGCGGTCATCGACCAGCCGTTGAAGGGAATTGCGACCGAGGAAACTGCCCGCCCGGCGGCGGATCTGCGAAGTTCAGTCGAAGCCGTCAACATCTACTTCGTGAATCGCTGGGCGACTGAAAAACTTACGCCGGCGAAGCAGGCGGATGAGTTGACTGTGCTGCGGCGGATCACGCTGGCGTTGATGGGAACGGTCCCGTCGTTGGAAGAACTGCGAGCGTTCGAACTCGACAGTGGGCCGGATCGGTTGCAGCGTTGGACCGCTCGCTATTTGCACGACCCGCGATTTTCTGACTACTTTGCGGAGCGGCTGGCTCGTGGCTTTGTTGGCATCGAGGGAGGCCAGTTCATTGTTTATCGCCGTGATCGGTTTGTCGCGTGGCTCAGTGATCAGCTCAAAGCGAATCGGCCGTACAACGAATTGGTCCACGAAATGATCTCCGGCACGGGGCTGTGGACCGATCAGCCGGAGACCAACTTCGTGATGGCGGGCTATGACGACGGCCAAGGCTTCAATGAGAACAAGCTCGCCGGCCGCGCGGTGCGGGCGTTTCTGGGCCAACGCATCGACTGTGCTCAATGCCACGATCATCCGTTCGATCACTGGAAACAAAACGAGTTCGCCGGTCTCGCCGCGCACTTCGGGCAAGTGAAGCTGACAGTCGTCGGCGTGCAAGAAGATCGTCAAAAAAAGTTCGAGGCCGAGAACCGCGAGACGTTGGAGAAAACGGTCGTCGAGCCATCAGTGCCATTTCATCCGGAATGGGAGCCGAGCGAAGGCAACCGTCGCGAACGGCTGGCCGTATGGATCACGCATCCGCAGAACCGGCGGCTGGAACGAGCGGTCGTGAATCGTGTTTGGGGATTGGTTTTTGGCCGCTCATGGATCGATCCAGTTGATGACCTGCCGGACCCGTCGGGCGAAGAGGTCGCGGCATCCAAGGTCGAATGGAAGCACTCAAAGGTCGCAATCGGCGACGGACCGGATTTGCTCGACCTGTTGGGAGCCGACTTCCGCGAACATCGCTACGACCTGCGGCGGCTGATCGAAGTGATCGTGGCCTCGCGACCGTTTTTGTTGGAGTCGCGACGCGACAACGACGACACGCAACAGCTTGACCAATTGAAGTCGCACTTCGCGATCTTCACATTGACCCGTTTGCGGCCGGAACAAGTGATCGGCGCGTTACTGCAAGCCGCGTCGCTAAAGACGATCGACCAGAACTCGCACTTGATTCCGCGGACGATGAAGTTTTTCCGTTCGCGCGACTTCGTCGAAGAGTACGGCGATCTTGGCGAAAATGAATTGGAAGAACGAGCCGGCACGATCCCGCAAGCTCTGCTGCGTATGAACGGCAACCTGGTCAAGGACGCGATTGACGCCACTCCGCTCGCCCTCGGCGCTCCGGGTCGCATCGCCAGTATGTCACCCGACGACCGCAAATGTTTGGAACTCTGTTACCTGGTCTGTCTGACTCGCCGCCCGACCGACCAGGAAGCCGAACACTTCCTGCCGCTGCTGCAAGAAAACACAGGCAACCGCCGCGGCCGAGCCGTCGAAGACATTTACTGGACCTTGTCCAACTCCCCGGAGTTCGCCTGGAATCATTGAGCCATAACGTCCGGTCCCCTCTCCCCCGATGCGGGAGAGAGGGAGCAAGGTTGCGGGCGAAGCCCGCGTTAGAGTGAGGAGTCGAGGAAGTCTCTCGACTCTCGTATCTCGAGCATTTCGTCACATGGAAAACGCCATGAAGCAAATTTTCTCACTGGTTTTCTCGCGCCGCGATCTCCTCAAAGCCACGATTGCTTCCGGCGTTTCGTTCGCTTTGCCCGGACTCGATCTGCGAGCAGCCGGCCGTCGCGGCGCGGAGCGTGCGAAATCGCTGATCGTGATTTGGCTGGAAGGTGGACCCAGCCAGTTGGAGACCTGGGATCCGCATCCGGGAACGGACGTCGGCGGGCCGACGAAGTCGATCACGACAAAAGTCCCTGGACTCGAGATCGCCGACTTATTCCCGCGCGTGGCCGAACAAATTCACGAACTGAACGTCATTCGTTCGCTCGTGTCGAAGGAAGGTGATCACGAGCGGGGGACGTACTTGCTAAAGACCGGTTATCGCCCGGACCCGACACTCGTGCATCCGTCGCTCGGCGCGATCGCCTGTCACGAATTGCTTAACGAATCGCTGGAGATTCCGGCTCACGTTTCGCTGATCGGCGGGCAGTGGCCAGGCCGTGGCGGGTTCTTGGGCGAGGCGTTCGATGCCTTCAAGATTTATGACCCGGGCCACGGCATCCAAAATCTGAGGCCGCGCGTCGGCGATGATCGGCAGGAGCGGCGGTTGAAAGGGCTGGAGGTCGTCACGAAAGCGTTTCAATCCGGCCGCCGCCTGGCGGTTGAGAATACGCTGCATCAACTGACCGTCGAACGCGCCTTGAAGATGATGACCTCCGAACAACTCAAAGCGTTTCAAATTGACGAGGAGCCACAGACGCTGCGCGATGCGTACGGCGATTCGCTGTTCGGTCGCGGTTGCTTGACGGCGCGGCGTCTCGTCGAAACTGGTGTTCGCGCGGTCGAAGTCACGCTGCGCGGCTGGGACACGCACGCCAACAACTTCGAGGGCCATCAAACTCAGGCGAAAGAACTGGACCCGGCGTTCGCGACGTTGATCAGCGATTTGAAGCAGCGCGACTTGCTGCCATCGACCGTCGTGCTCTGCATCGGTGAGTTCGGTCGCACGCCGAAGATCAATCCGCTGGAAGGCCGCGATCATTGGCCGAAAGGTTTTAGCTGTTTGATCGGCGGCGGCGGACTCCGTTCGGGCGTCGTCATCGGCAAGACCGATACGACCGAGGAACCAAAATCTCCAACCGACCCGATCGAAGTGCCGGACCTGTTCGCCACGATCCTGAATCAACTCGGCGTCGATTTTGCGAAAGAGGTCGCGACGCCGATCGGCCGCCCGATGAAGTACAGCGCCGGCCAGCCGATCGCGCGGTTGCTGACGTAGGGCTACGTCACAGCAATGAAGTCGGGTCGCGGAAATCAGCCGCAGGGCGCTAGCCCCGGTTCTTGCTGCACAAACCGGACGCTAGCGCGTTCCGGCTGATCTGCCAACGCCGCTTGTCGGCTTCAATGAGAAGTGTCAACTTTTCGATATGTTTGAGAGTCCAGACCAATAACTCGTGCGTCTTGTCAATCACAACCAATTCCGTGTCGGCTTTCGGCATGGCGCGTGGATCCTCAAAGAGCAGCTCGTGAGCGGTCCTCACTGACTCGGGGGACTTACGTCCCCCGCTCGCCTGAAAAAAATTCGCGCGCGGGGGGCGGCCGCCCCCCGCCTCCGTTTGTCATCGTGCGATTCTCGTAATGGGGTAAGGTGGTAAGGGAGAACAGTCATTACGGAGTCCTCACGCCAACACCGACAGACACAACCCGGAAACCAGTGCCGGTGTTACGGTAGTCCGGAGAGTACCTGTCGCGATAGGCCGTGCGGCTGACCCCGGGATTGATGTACCACGAACCGCCACGCAACACACGATACTCGCTGCCGGTCGTCACCTTGGGGTCGCTCGTCGTGCCGCCACGCCCAGCGTAAGCCTTCGCATCGTACACGTCCTCACACCACTCGAGTGCATTGCCAATCATGTCGTACAAACCAAACGGGTTGACGGCGAAGCGTCCCACAGGAGCGGTCGTCGCGTAACCATCACGAGCGCTGATCGTGTTGGTCCAATTCGCGAACTTGGCCTTCGCTGTTCCATCCGCGATGTTGCCGATCTTGGCCACCGATTCGGGGTCGTCACCGCTGGGGTAGAGCGTCGAAGTGCCCGCCCGCGCGGCGTACTCCCACTCCGCTTCCGTCGGCAGACGATACGTCACGCCCTCCTTGCCACTCAGCCAACCGCAGAACCGTTGGGCGTCGTTCCAACTCACGTTGACCACCGGATGCTCGTCGGTCTGTGCAAAGCCCGGGTTCCGCCAAGTAAATTTGGCGTCTTGCGAGGAAGTTCCCTTTGCTTCGTCGAACCCCCACCCGCCTTTGCCATCCGTTTCGGCCTCGGTCTTGTAGCCTTCGTCAGACACAAACCGCCGGAACTGCCCGACCGTGACCTCGTGCTGGCCCAGGTAAAACGCGGTGCTGATCCGCACGCGATGCTGTGGCTGCTCGTCGTCCGCGTATTCCTTCTCCATTCCGGGAACGAGGCGAACGGCCTTATCAACGTCCGCCGCGGACGATCCCATTTGAAACTCACCCGCTTGAATCAGCTTCAGCGTCATGCCGATGGAGTTGGTGAACTCGCGGGTGACACCCAGCTTCCGCAGCACCCAAGTCCCGTTGAATTCCCCCTTCAACTGCGGCGTCTGAACCGCGCCCAACTTGAGCCG
This sequence comes from uncultured Planctomycetaceae bacterium, assembly GCA_964430385.1. GTDB lineage: Bacteria > Planctomycetota > Planctomycetia > Planctomycetales > Planctomycetaceae > CAYSHJ01. The sequence continues at coordinate 648 of CAYSHJ010000557.1, read as the reverse complement.
CGCGAACGACTGCGTGTTTTTCCGCGTGTAGGCCACCAGTTCATCCAGCGACAATTCCTGATCGCCGGTGTCGGCCGCGCCTTTCCAGCCACTGAGGATCTGGTGGAAGAACACGCCGTGTTCCAAGTCCGGCCACTCGTAGCTTTCCTGCCCCGCGCTGCAACTGAAGAGCGCCACGATCCCCTTAGGAACGGGTTCGATCTGCGGCCGGGTGACGCTGTTGAGCTTCACCTTCTCGCGGCTCCGGGCTAGCTTGCTGAGCGGGTCGTTGCGGCAGGCATCCACCAATAACAGCTTGCGGTCGGCCTGACACGTGTCGAGCTTCGTGTAGATTTCCTTCAGTGAGATCAAACTCTGACGCTTCGGCTCTTCGAGGTCCGCGTCGATGGGACAGAAGAAGTTACGGTCATCGCCTTCGAACTGCACTCCGTGCCCCGCGAAAGCTACGATCACCGAGTCTCCGTCCTCCACGCTCGACAGCAGCAGGTCGAACTCCTTGCGAATCTTCTCCGCCTGCGGGAGATACCGCTGCGACTTGAGCGTCTTCAAGTCGTCGTGCATGAGCACGATGTTCTCGGACTTGAAGCCGGTGTCGGTCAGCGCCTTGGCGAACTCCAACACGTCGTGCCGCGTGTACGCCAACGGCTT
>CAYSHJ010000556.1:0-3738 GCA_964430385.1 uncultured Planctomycetaceae bacterium | reverse complement strand
CTGAAACGGCGTGGCCTGATCGAGTTCTGAGCCTGGGCGAACCTGGTTGGGCCTTAGTGCTACTGTGACGGTTCGGCCTTTTCTCCGGCGAACGAGGGGCGTCAGCCCAATGGTACTCACTTTGTCCAAATTTCGTGAGCGACAAGGCGCTAGCCGTCGGTGTTTGTCTGCGTTTTTTGCCGCCAAAACCGGCGGCTAGCGCCCTGCCGCTCACAAAGTGAGTGCCATTGGGCGTCAGCCCAATGGCACTCACTTTGGGATTTTTGGTTCATCCGCCTGAAGCATCTATTGCCTTGGAAAAAAACGGTTCATCCGATATTTGGGGGGGACGTTCGCATTACATCGTTATCGCCGAAGGCGATGTTTTTCTGACAAAGTTTTGGAAGTCAATTTAGCCACGGATCAAACACGGATTGAACACGGATCCGAACAACCAACGGATTGCATCCAAGTCCGTGTTTCATCCGTGGCCAAGAATTCCGGCTTGCGGCTTCGCCGCGCTACCGAGTCATTGCGGTTCGCAATGTGCTCATCCCGGAGGGATCGCAGCCATTAGCCGGGGGTTGAGTCCGCCGTTGCGGACGATACCCCCGGTTGAGATTCCGGTCGTTTCGCATCCCGGAGGGATGCCAGCAACCTGCTGTTTTCAAGGGCTGATTCAGACGCTGGCATCCCTCCAGGATGCAACTCCGATTGTTCACGCTGAACCGGGGGTATCGCTCCGCTCAACCCCCGGCTAATGGCTGCGATCCCTCTGGGATAAACCACAATCGAACCACGTCTTCCGAACCACGTCTTCAGCGCTTCGTGAAACGATCCCCCCAAAAACGTCGGATGAAGCGATTTTTGGTGATGAGCATCAGTGTGGTTTGGTTCTGTTCGCGCTCTGGTCAGCGCGTTTACAATCCGGGCGTTTCAAGCCGAGATTCCTGGCCTGTTCCGACGTCTGCAAAGGAAGTCTCCATGATCCAGGTTGGCATCGACCAAGCGACAGACGAGTTAGCCGAACTCATTGACAAAGCTCTGGACGGCGAGCACGTTGAGATCATCAAAGGATCAACCGCGCGAGTTCGGCTGCAACCAATTCGAGCACCCCAGCACTTTCGGCGGGTTGGTGGCGCGCCCTTGTTGGTGATCGCGATGGCGGATGACTTCAACGCTCCGTTGGCTAACTTCGCGGACTACATGTGATGCGCTGACTGGTGGATACTCACGCGTTGCTGTGGCTGATCACGATTGTCAGGTGGTTGTGACTTTGCCATTTCATCACCGTGATCCGTTCGACCGGATCATCGTCGCGCAAGCAATGTGCGAGAGCCTCTCGGTCCTGTCCGAGGATCCCCACCAGTCTGTCTCGACTGATCCTCCGCTCGCGCTCTCGCGGGTCGGGCTAGTGAGTAATGTCGAGTTCGTCGTGACTGATCTGCCGAACCCGCCGCGGCGGGCTGGGCCTCGCGGCCAGGAATGTCGTCTGGATCGATCAAGACGCCGCCGGGTTCGGTTGGTTCGTCGATTTCACTCCCAACGCGGATGAAGAATTCGGATCGGGCGGTGCAACAGCCGGGCGAATGGATTTGCTGACGGTGCTGGCTCACGAATTGGGACACTCGCTGGGCTTCAAGCATGACGCTGGACCCGGCCACTTAATGTCTGAAACGCTCACCCCCGGAATTCGTCTGCTGCCGATCGGCTCGGGGGCTGACATCGACCAAGCCTTTGCTAACCTGGACTGGCCGTGATGTCGATGTCGTCGTAGCATGCGATGCGGTGAATCGAATTTGCTTGATTATGAATTGACGGCGAGAGGAGATTCCGATGCCTGTGTTGTTGGACGACGAGTTGCTGGCCGATGCCGGCCTCTCCGAACGGGAAGCGCGCATCGAGATTGCTTGCCGGCTTTACGACGCCGGGCGGCTGACGATGCCTCAGGCGACACGTTGGGCACGCCTGACGCGGACGGAGTTTGAGGCCGCTCTGTTGGAACGCGAGTTGCCCTTGATTCGTGTCGACGAGGCTTACTGGCAACAAGAACGCATTGCCTTGAACCAAGGAACGTGATGGCGACTCTTGTTGTGAGTGACACGTCACCGATCTGCCGAGCAACCTGTGGGGCCTCCTGGAAATAGTCCGTTGGGATGTCGGTCATGCCCGTCACCATTGATTCTCTGTGGTTGATCGCGCGAGTCGCGTTCGCTTTCAGCGTCGTTTCGGCTTGCACTGGAATGCTTCCGCCGTCGTTGTTCGCGGAAGATGTGATCGACGAATCGGTCGTTCGAAAGTTAATCGCGCGGCTGGACGCGGACCGCAAGACGGAGCGGCAGCAGGCAGAGCAAGAATTGTTGCGGCTAGGTCCGAAGGTGTTGCCGATACTACCCGATCCGGAGACGCTCCCCAGCCGTGCGGCCAGCGAGGCGTTGCGGCGCTTGCGCGTGAAACTCGAAAGACAGAAAGCCGAAGAGTCGGTCGAGGCGACTCGCGTGCGTGTCGAGGATTCCGTGTCGGTCGCAGAACTGCTGAAGCGGCTCAACGCCGATACCGGCAACTCGGTCGTGGTGGAGGAACTGAGCGAAGAATTGCTGGCGAAGTCCGTCGAATTGCCGAAGACGCCGACGTTCTGGACGGCGATTGATGCGCTGGCCAAACAGCGCTCGCTGAGCTGGCACTGCGAAAGCTCCCCGGCGCAGTTACGCCTGTCGATGACTCCGCCGAACCACCCTGCTCCCCACTCTGGAGAGAGAGGAAGTCTTGTGACGGAGTCGAAGGCGTTTCGGATCGCGCTGCGGAGCGCGATGCCGCGCGCTGTGGTTGGGCAGGCGGCACTGCAATTAATGAGGCTCGAACTCGGCATAACGGCCGAGCCACGACTGCGACCGCTCTTCTTGAAATGTGCCGTCGCCGAGTTGCGGGCGACTGGTGTTCGTCGTGCGAAAGGTGAATCGACTTCACAGGAAGAACCGTGGCCGCCGTTCTCGCCCGACGCCAAGTTGGAGCTGACGTTTGGACAAGGCCGACGGCAGATGACGTTTCCCGTGGACTTTCGTTTACCGCCAGGGGGTGACTGGTCGGCGCTGTGCGTGTCCGGCAAGTTGCAGATCGAAACGGCCGCGGCGGAAGAACCGATCGACTTTCCGGTCGGAGTGGACTCGCGTGGCGTGGCGCGGCGCCGCGGCGGCGTGACGGTCAAAGTGACTCAGTGGGAGACCGACGCAAGCTCGAACGACCGCGATCTAACCGTGCGCGCGACCGTCGGCTACGATACCGGTGGGCCGGCGTTCGAATCGCATCGCTCGTGGATGCTTTCCAATATCGCGGGCTTGATCCGCGTGGCCTCGGACAAGGACGAATCGCGCGGCGATGGCGAACTACTCAAGCCGTCAGATCACGAGATCGACCTTCAGCGCGACGGCAAGATTGTCGTGATCTATCGGTTCGAGAAACTGCCGCATCCGGCGGCCGAATACCGATTCCGCTACGTGGCTCCGACGTTGATCCTCAACGTGCCGATCGAGTTCGAGTTGCGAGACGTGCCGTTGGTCAAGCGACGGGTCTGAGATAACTTTCCGAATGCATACTAGCCCGACGCGCAAGCGAGGGATCCTTCCTTCTTCCCGAATGCACACTAGCCCGACGCGCAAGCGAGGGATCCTTCCTTCTTCCCGAATGCACACTAGCCCGACGCGCAAGCGAGGGATCCTTCCAGCAGTCCCTCGCTTGCGCGTCGGGCTAGTGGCCCGTGAG
>CAYSHJ010000555.1:0-4503 GCA_964430385.1 uncultured Planctomycetaceae bacterium | reverse complement strand
CGCAGCCGTTTGAGTTCTCGATGGGTGGTGTGACCGCGGTGCAGTACGCGATCCCGTCGAAGTTGCCGAAGCCGACGGGGGAGTATTGTCTGGAACTCGCGGCGGGTGACGTGCTCTTCGGTGAACTGCTCGGCTTCACCGATGACGCGGCGGAAGTCGAGGTCGCGCGACTGGGGCGGCTGCATGTCAAACGTGATCAAATCCGGCGGCTGTATCGCTGGAACAGCGGCGCGGATTTGATTTATCTGGGCCCCAACGGCTTGACTGAGTGGAAAGAGTCCGCGGCGATCAAGGCCTGGCGAGAAGAAGGTGGCCAGCCGGTGACAAGCCAAGAAGGGGCAAACATTCGCGGCAACTTCGGCATCCCGGCTCAGGCGATCATCGAGTTTGAACTCGCCTGGAAGAACAAGCCGGACTTCGTGTTCGCACTGGGAGTCGACGACTCCGACGACGAGACGGTCTTCAAGCGCGCATTTCGCTTCGAGGTCTGGGACAACGAATTGGTCGTGCGCTGCGAACTCGGACGCGAAGCGGATGTCGATTCCGTTCAACCGACTTCCACCGGCGCGGGTCGAGCACACTTCCTGGCGTACCTTGATCAAGAAAAGGGCCGGCTGTTGGTGTACTCGCCCAGCGGCATGCCGCTCGGGCAGATCAATGTCGCGCCCCGCAAGCCGCAAGTGCATTCGGGGCTGCGGTTGACCAACAAGCGCGGTGACGTGCGGCTGGAGCGATTGCGAATCAGCCGTTGGAACGGCATTCCGCCGCGTGAAGTGCAGGCGAACAAGTCTCGGCTGCATCGCACCGATGGCTCGATCGTGTATGGCCAACTCACCGCGTTCGACGCCGCTGCAAAGCAGTTCACCGTGCGCGACGGCACCGAAGAGACAAAGGTCGCGGCCGATCAGATCGCCAGCGTGTTCCTGTCGCCGCCGGAAGAGGAAACCGCGCGAGCATTTCGAGCCGCGTATCTGGATGGCACTCGCTTGAGCGGCGAATTGCTGGGCCTCTCCGACGATCATCTGCGACTGACGAACCCCGCGATCACTGAGCCGCTGCGATTGCCATTGTCGGAGCTCCGTTCGCTGGCTGTTGTGAATCGTGAGATGTACACGACGACGAGTCCGCCCGAAGGCCGGTCGGGCCGGTTGGAATCGGACGGTTTGCGCCTTCACGGCCGACTGACGGACGGCCGCGAGCAGCCGGACGTGAGTTGCCTCGTGTGGCATCCCGACTTCAGTGCAACTGCCAGTCCACTGCACACGGGAGTCGCCGGCCGGATCGTTTATCGCGATCCTCCGCCACCTCAGCCCAAGGTGGCTCAACCGCAACAACAGCCGCGTCCGGTCGGATTCGCGGATGCCTTTTTGAAAGCTCTGGCCGGTGGACCAATTGCCGCCGCGCCAGCAACCGGCGGACGCCGCACGATGCACCTGCGCAGCGGTGACACGATCCCCTGCGAGGTGACCAGGATCACCGAGGCGGGAATCAGCTTCAAAACAACTCTCTCCGACGCGACCTTCGTCCCACACGACAAGGTCAAAGCGGTCGAACTATCGGTGGTGGATGGCCCGCCGAAGCTCAACAAGACAAAACGCGAACGATTGCTGACTCTGCCGCGATTGCAACGGGATTCGCCCCCAACCCAATTGATTCGCGCCAAGAGTGGCGACTTTCTGCGCGGCCGAGTCATCGACATGGACGACCAAGAGCTCCACCTCGAAGTCCGAGTCGAGACGAAGACGATTCCGCGCGACCGCATCTCGCAGATCATTTGGTTCCATCCGGATGAATTGAATGATTCTTCGAGTGCGGCTGGCGAGCAGGGCGGCGTCAGCCCACCGGTGAATTCGCCGAAAAACGATTCAAACACATCGCCGGACAACCGGGGGGCTGACGCCGCCCCGCTCGCCAAGAGTCCGGGGCCGACTCGTGTGCAGGCTCTGCGAAGTGATGGCATCCGGCTGACGTTCTTCCCCGAGCAATTCACCAACAAGGCCCTGTCCGGCAGGAGCGACGTGCTCGGCAATTGCCGAGCGGAAGTCGATCAAGTCGATCAACTGCTGATCGGTGCCGAGATCGAGAAGTCGGCGGCCGAACTGGCCTATCACCGTTGGAAGCTGCACCATGCGGTTGAGCCAAAAATCGCGCAGGATCTCGATGGCTCGAACCCCGACGGCCGCGCGCCCGGCATCGACTCGCCGCTGGTCGGAAAGGCGGCTCCGGATTTCCAATTGGAGTTGCTCGGCAGCGGTGGCAAGAAATTTCGCCTGGCCGATCAGAAGGGTAAGGTGGTCGTTCTCGACTTCTGGGCGACGTGGTGCGGGCCCTGTCTGCAAACGATGCCGCTGGTCGAGAAAGTCATTCACGAGTTCGACGGCCAAGACGTGCAACTGATTGCCGTCAACTTGGAAGAGCCTGCCAAACAGATCACCGCGACCCTGGAACGACACAAGTTGCACATGACCGTCGCCATGGACATCGACGGCGTGGCCGCGGCGAAGTACGAGGCCACGGCGATCCCGCAAACGGTCATCATCGACCGCGAGGGCAAAGTTGCTCGCCTGTTCGTCGGAGGCGGACCGCATCTCGGCGACCAACTGCGCGATGCGCTCCGAAGTCTGCTGGCAATCGGCCTCCCCAAAGAACCGGGGCAATAGAGTAACGCGGCGAAGCCGCAAGCCGGAATTCTTGGCCACGGATGAAACACGGATTGAACACGGACTTGGATGCAATCCGTTGGTTAGACGGCCCACGAACCGTCTGGCCTCCGCAGAACAGACCGACAACTCACCCGCTTAGCCTCCACATAATGCCCCGAATGGGTGCGTCGCCGCGAAACACCTCTTGGTCGAGCCAGTTCAATGGAGCGTAGAGCATTGCGAGCAAGTGGTGGCGAGATAGATCCTCGGTCTTGGCTGCCTCGTTGCACGGGACGTAGAGAAACCCGTCCATCCCGAGATCGCGAGCCTCTGCGAGGCCACGTCGTGAGAGGTGGTAGTAGCTGCCGATGTACAGCAGCACGACACAGGCCACCGTCACGAACAGGAGCAGCCTTCGCAGTCCGAAGCGACATTGTCGAACACGAAAGTTGGAATCAGTGACGGCGTTCATGCTGATTACTGGAGTCGCCGTTAAACGAAGCTTAATACCGAAGCTTAATACTGCCGACGTTGCCGCGAGGAAGGGATGTTCAACTTCTTGCGGTACTTCGTCACAGTCCGTCGCGCGAGGTGGTAGCCGAGCTTTTTCATTTCCTCGACCAGCGCGTCGTCGCTGAGTGGATCGTTCTTGTCTTCCTTGTCGATGACCTCTTGCAGCTTGATGCGAATCACCGACCAAGCGACGTCCTCATCGCCATCGTCGGACTTCGTCCCGCCGCCGAAAAATCGCTTCAACGGGAACAGACCGCGCGGGGTCTGAATCCACTTGTCGTCGACCGCTCGCGACACCGTCGTCACATGAACACCGACCACGTCCGCGATCTGTTGCATCTTGAGCGGAGAAATATACTCCGGGCCACTGTCGAGAAACGCGGTCTGTCGATCCACAATCGCTTGCGACACTCGTTTGAGCGTGTTCTGCCGCTGTTGGATCGACTCGATCAACCACTTGGCCGATTCGATCTTCCGCTTGATGTACTCTTTCGTCTGCGGATCGACGCCGTTGCGGAGCATTTCGATGTACTTCTTGTTGATCCGCAACTGCGGCACGCGCTCATTATGCAGGCGAACTTGATACTCCCCGCTCGCGCCTTGTTCGAGAAAGACATCTGGCATCACAGCTTGCACGGTCTGATGGCGGAATCGTCGGCCGGGAAATGGGTCCAGCGTTCGGAGTTGCTCCCAACCGAGTTTGATCGTGTCGATCGAGTAGCCGGTTTTGCGTTCGATCACCGGCAACCGGTTTTCACCCAGGTCTTCCCAATGCGATGTGATGAGCGTGATCACGACATCGCGAAACGGCAGATCGTCGGGTACCTGTAACAGCAGGCACTCACGGACGTCACGAGCCCCGACGCCCGGCGGATCGAGTTTCTGAATGAGCTGCAAAACCTTTTGAGCCTCTTCGTAGGTGACTCGCTGGCCGAAGACTTGCACGATTTCCGCGAGCGAACTTTGCAGACGGCCGTTCGCATCCAGATTGTCGATGACGAATTCACCGAATTCGCGCTCGCTCGGTGGCAGATCGAAGAAATGGAACTGCTCCAGCAGGTATTCCATCAGCGTTTGTTCTTCTTCCGGGATGCTGGCCATCGTGTCGAGATGACGTTCGCCGTCCTCGGAGATTCGATTAGCCGACGAACGGGATTCCCACGCGAAGCTGTCGTCGTTGTAGTTCTCGGCCATTTGCACGAGGCGTTCGAAGTCCGCCTCGTTGTTCGTATCGCTCTCGATTTTCAGCTCACGGGCCTCGACCGGAACTTCCGTCGCCTCTTCCTTGGCCTTGGCGACTTCAATCTCACGTTCCGTTTCCGAGGCATCCGACAGTTCCGCACCGTCC
>CAYSHJ010000554.1:0-9182 GCA_964430385.1 uncultured Planctomycetaceae bacterium | reverse complement strand
GGCGTCGATCTTGAGCTTCATGAGAATCAGCGACGAGATCAGCTCGGGCGTCATGCGACGGTTTTGGTAGTGCATCGCGAACCGCGGGTTGCCCATCTCACGTTTGATGGCGATGACGACTCGTTCCGGACCGGCTTCTTCCATGACGTCGGCGGCCGGGCCGACGGTGATCTTGCCATTCTCGCCCAGCACCACGATCGACGCCGTGATCGGACTGTCGTTGGAGTTGTTGATCACTTCGGGGTTGCCGCCTACTCCCAAGTGGGCAATCGCGGAGTACGACGTCCCCAAATCAATTCCAACCGTGTGGCCGTCCACAAATGTGGGCAATGAAGCAGTGTCGCTCATGGCAAACGGTGTTCGTTTCAAGGATGTGTGGTGACTGTCCGGCCGCGCGATGGGGAAAACCCGCTGGCATGTTTGAGAAATACCGCGCGAGCAAAGAGATCCTACCGACAGGTCATGTCGCGACTCAACGCCATCCTCTGGAACTGGCGAATTCGTCAACCAACGACCGCAGCGCCGACGACGCGGCGAGCTTGGTGATGATTTGCTCAGCCCCAGCGGCGTGTAGGGATTCGACGTCTTCCGGATGAGCCAGACCCATCACCGCCAGTACGCGGAGATCGGGGCATTGCCGCCGAAATTGGAGAATCGCTCGCGACGCCGATGCGAGATCGGGATCGACATCCCAAATGACGAATCCATTCGACGGCGATTCATTCGCCTCGCTCGTCGCCGGGATGGCCCCCAAAGCCGCGACCAGGTCTTGCAACCATTCTCGCAGGGCTGGATCGGGAGATCGCACGAGCACGGATTGCCTACAGAGATCACGAAGTCGCGGAAGTGCAGCCGTCAGACAGGCGGCATCGAACTGAAACGCTTCATCCCGCGAGGCGGTGACGGGGAGTGGCTCCGTGCGGCGGTCGCGAACGATTTCCCAAACACGCTGAAGTCGCGAGACAGCCGCGCGCGCGGGAATGCGGAGGCCGATCGGCCAAATGCCGCGCGTGCGGCTGTCGGACTCGCACCAACTTCCAAAACAGACAACCCATTGAGCCAGCGGCCAGTCGCCCAAACAGGTGGAAACTTCGATGCTCGAAAACTCATCCGGCCATGATTGGCAAACGACGACCAGGTCGGGTAGTTGCTGTTCGTCAGTCGTTCCTTCTGGCAGTCGAGGCGAATGCCGCACGTCGGCTGAGCCACCGAGACTCTGCAGCCAGTGAAGGATCGGCTGCATCTCGGCTCGGTCCTGGTCGCCCACGACCAAGATCGTGGGGCGCGTCTCGAATTGGTGCCCGACGTCGTCGGTTAGCTCACGTACCACGTGTCGCCGCTGTTGAAGAGTTTTTCGAGGTCGCCATCGCCAAGCTTCTGGCGCGTTTTCTCGATCTGTTGACACACGGCTTCGTCGTAGGTGGGACGTTCGACGGCTCGGAAGACGCCCAATGGTTCGGGGAATTCGGGATGACGCAGACGCGACAACAAAAAGGCCAGTGACGGCTCCGGAGTCCTTTCGTCGTGGAACAACAGGTCGTCTTCGCTGACGCCGTTGCCGAGTTCCACGATCTCGACGCGATTGCCCTCGCGGACGCGGATGCCTTTGTTACGATTCTTGCCGAACTTCAACGGTTTTCCGTGTTCAATGTAGACGACGTGGTTGTCCTTCACGTCCTTGTCGCAGGCGTACTCGAACGCGCCGCTGTTAAACACATTGCAGTCTTGATAGACCTCGACGAACGCTGTTCCTTTGTGGTGAGCCGCGCGTTCCAACACCATCGTCAGGTGTTTGATGTCGACATCCACGGATCGAGCCACGAAGGACGCCTCGGCCCCGATCGCCACCGACAGCGGATTGAGCGGATAATCGACCGAGCCGTAGGGCGAGCTCTTGGTCATCTTTCCGATCGGGCTGGTCGGCGAATACTGGCCCTTGGTCAGACCATAAATCTGGTTGTTGAACAGAATCACCTTCATGTCGACGTTGCGGCGGATGGCGTGCAAGAAATGATTGCCGCCGATTGACAGGGCATCGCCATCGCCCGTGATGACCCAGACTTGCAGTTCCGGCCGACAAAGCTTGACGCCGGTGGCGATCGCGGGTGCTCGGCCGTGAATGCCGTGCAGGCCGTAGGTGTTCATGTAATACGGGAAACGGCTGGAACAACCGATGCCCGAAACGAAACAGAATTTTTCCTTGGGAATGCCTAGCGTCGGCAGCACTTTTTTCATCTGGGCCAGAATCGAGTAGTCACCGCATCGGGGGCACCAACGGACTTCCTGATCACTGGCGAAGTCCTTGGCGGTCAAAGTTGGCAAATCAACAGACATGGCAAAGTCACCTCTTTGGAAAATTTTCGATCATCGTTCAGTCGTTCAACGTGGATTCGATGGCGTTGACCACTTCGCTCACCAGGAACGGCTTGCCTTGGATCTTATTCAGGCCTTGGCAATCAACCAAGTACTGGTTGCGGAGCAAGAGCCGTAATTGACCACAGTTGAGTTCGGGCACCAAGACCTTTTCGTATCGGTTCAGAAGATCGCCCAAGTTCTTCGGGAAGGGATTGATGTACCGCAGGTGGGTGTGCGCGACTGACTGGCCTTCCCTCTGAACCTGCTGCACGGCCGTGCGAACGGCCCCGTAGGTGCCGCCCCAACTGATGACCAGTAACTTGCCGCGGTCCGGACCCTCGACGGTTTGTTCCGGAATGGTGTCCGCGACGTTGGCGACCTTGCGGGCTCGTGTCATGACCATGTGCTGGTGATTGGCTGGCGAATAATCGATGTTGCCCGTGCCGTCTTTCTTCTCCAGGCCACCAATGCGGTGTTCCAAACCGGGCGTGCCGGGAATGGCCCAGGGGCGAGCCAACTTGGCGTTGCGCAAATACGGCAAATAGCCTCGGTCGCTGTTGACTTGAGTGGGATGCTCGATTTTCAGACGTGGCAGGTCTTCGATCTTCGGAATTCGCCACGGTTCGGCACCGTTGGCGATGTAGCCGTCGGAAAGGAAGATCACCGGGCACATGAACTCGGTGGCGATCCGCATCGCTTCTTGAATCATCACGAAGCAGTCGCCGGGACCACTGGCGGCGACGATTGGAAGTGGCGATTCACCGTTGCGGCCAAACATCGACAGCAGCAAGTCGGATTGTTCGGTCTTCGTCGGCAAGCCCGTGCTGGGACCGCCTCGTTGCACGTTGATGATGACCATTGGCAGTTCGGCCATCAGGCCCAAACCCATCGCCTCACCTTTCAGGCAGATGCCCGGACCGCTGCTGGCCGTGACGGCCAACTCACCGGCATAAGCCCCGCCGACGGCGGCCGCTATCGAGGCGATCTCGTCTTCCGCCTGAAACGTCTTCACGCCGAAATGCTTCAGCATGGAAAGTTCGTGCAGAATGTCGCTGGCCGGAGTGATCGGATAGCCGGCGAAGAACACCGTCTTACCGGAGAGTTTCGCCAGAGTCGCCAGGCCGAAGGCGACCGCTTCGTTGCCGGTGATCTTGCGGTACTTGCCTGGCGCCAGCTTGGCTGGCGGCACGTGATAATGCACCGTGAACGATTCGGTCGAGAATCCGAAGTTCGTGCCCGCTCGCAACGCGCGCAAGTCGGCTTCGACGATATCGGGCTTCTTGGCGAATTTGGATTTGATCCAATCTTCGGTCTGCTTGGGATCACGGTCGTACAGCCAATAAACCAAGCCCAAGGCAAAGAAATTGCGGCAGCGGTCCGCCTCGCGCTGCGAGAGTCCTAGTCCTCCGACCGCGTCTCGATTCAGCCGCGTCATCGGCACCTTGTGCAGCCGGAACTTGGCCATCAAGTCGGCATTGTCGAGCGGATTGGAATCGTACATCGCCTTTTGCAGGCCGCTCTTGTCGAAGGCATCCTCGTTGACAATCAAAGTTCCACCACGTTTGAGATCGTCGATGTTCGTCTTTAACGCCGCCGGGTTCATCGCGACCAACGTGTCGATTTCATCGCCCGGCGTGAAGATGTCACGGTTCGCGAAACACAACTGATAACCGCTCACACCAAACAATGAGCCGGCTGGGGCGCGAATCTCGGCGGGAAAGTCGGGGAGCGTGCAGACGTCGTTGCCGAACACGGCCGAGGCGTTCGTCATTTGCGCGCCGACCAACTGCATGCCGTCGCCGCTGTCCCCGCAGAAGCGGACGACGACTGTTTCCAAACTTTCCAGTTTCTTGCCGTTTGTGGAGGAGGGGGCCTCCGCGGTAACAGTCGACATTGCGAGTGCAACTCCTGGTTGTAGGTGAGAAAGATCACTTCCAGCAGCGGGGGCGGAACTGGAATTTGTCAGAAACTGCGAGCGAAGGTCAAAGTTCAGGCAGGTTCGAGCGTCGGCTCAAGGTGAGTATGTCGAACATGCCTGGAAACCATTTTCAGCCGGGCCGACAACATCCATTTGTCACGAGTCACGGGGGATTTTGTCAATTGCTCCCTGTCAATTCCGCCGAGAAATGAGCTGCCTTGAAAGACATCTTGCTGCCAACAGGCAAGCTGCTACATTCCCGCCCCCCCTTCTGCGATCGGTCGACCTTTATCCCCATTCGACTGGTCTTGGCTCCGGTGCGAGCGTCCCGCCTCATTATCCTGCCTGTTTGAAAGGAACTGTCGTGAAGCCCATCCGTATGTTTCACACGGTGGTCGCCCTCGTGGCCACGCTGCCTCTTGTCGATCCCGGTTGGACGCCATCGGTGCAGGCGGCTGATCCACCGACAACATTACCGATTGTGCGCCCCATCACGGCTGCGGAAGTCCGGCCGATGGATGTGGTCTTGGCGACGAACAACCTGCTCGTGGGCCAAGTGCTCGACGCGCAAGGCTCGGCCGTCGCGGAGACGGAAGTCATCGTGACTCAAGGGAAACAAGAGGTCGCGCGCACGCTCACCAATCAACTCGGCGAGTTTGCCGTGACGCTGCCTCGCGGCGGAGTGTACTTAGTCTTCACCAACCGCAGTGCTCAGGTCGTGAGAACTTGGACGGCCGCGGCGGCTCCACCGATGGCGGCGGATCGCGCGGTGCTGGCCGAGCGAGACGAAGTCATTCGAGCTCAGATGGGTGGCGGCATGATTGGAAATTGGGGCAAGCCGCTGGCACTGCTGGTGTACGCCGGAATCGCAGCCGCCATCGCAATTCCCATCGCCATTAACCAACACAATAAAAATAAACAAACGGCCGTCCCCCCCGCCTCGCCGTGATGAACGATTAGACGCTCAGCTTTGGATCTCTTCCAGAAGTTTGAAGAGCCGATGTTCTAACAACGGAGCTCCGCGAACGAAGTCCGTCCCGATCTGCACCGCCCACAATGGTCGGCCGCACAAGGCCGTCGCGCGAATCTTCACCAGGTCTTTGAGTGTCGTGAGCACCAAGTCCGCGTCGCCCACTTCCGGTTGCGAGGCCAATCGTTCCCAATCGCTCGCAGCGTAATGGTGATGATCGGGAAAGGTGTGAAAGCCAACCACGTTGAGGCCGAGCCGCTGAAGTGTTTGTTCAAACGCTGTCGGATTGCCGAGGCCACAGAACGCGACGGCCCGCGATCCCGCGAGGTCGTTGAGCGATCGCGTCTCGCCGGCACTGTTGATCAAGCCCGTCGGCCGAAACGCCAGCTCGACCACGCTACCGACATGATCGTGTCGGACGAGGACCGTGCGAATCGCGGTGAGTTCTTCGGCGGAAACCAACTCCGTGCGAGCGATCAACACCAAATCGGCTCGTTCGATGGCCGAGACCGATTCACGCAGCAAGCCGCGCGGCAGGCAATGCCCGTAACCCCACGGACACGTCGCATCGATCAGCACGATGTCAAGGTCTCGATGCAGCCGCCGATGTTGGAAGGCGTCATCCAGAATCAACAACTCGCATCCCGCCTCAGTGAGCGCACGCTTCGACGAGTCGATTCGATCGGGGCCGAGCCAGTGCGGCACTCCGGGACATAGCTGATCGAGCACCAACTTCTCGTCATTGTCGTTTGCTTCGGCGAGCGGGGGCCGCGAGGCCCCTGATGTGTTCGATGTCACTCTGACCGCGCTGCCCTCTAACGCATCAGGGGGCTGACACCCCCCGCTCGCCGTTCCTAGCGACTTGTAGCCACGACTCAGTAAGCCGACATTGACCCCCGCGTCGCGAAACCAATTGGCGAGGAACGCAACAACCGGCGTCTTGCCTGTCCCGCCGGTCGTGAGATTGCCCACGCTGATGACCGGCACACCGACTTCAAACGGTTCGCGCAGCCCGAAGTCGAACGCCGCATTCTTGCACGCGACTCCCATTCGATACGGCCACTGCGCCGACCACAGCCCCGCGCGCAATAGACTCGCCGCGAGTCCTCGCTTTCGGCCGGACATCACTTCGTGAGCGAACTGCTCCATCGTCGAACGGAAAAAAAAGGAGTTTCTGGCGAGCCGGGCGGCGTCAGCCCCCGGACTTTCGCGGGTTTGGAGACAACGGCCGGGGGCTGACGCCGCCCGGCTCGACTTTCCGACAGGTGACGGGGCAAGAATGCCCATCCTCGTTTCTTGGCGGACGATACGGAACAGGCAGCCGCGCGTCACGACCGAAGCTTGCTCCGCACCCGCTCGGCGAACCGAGCCATGCGGATCACGCGTCGTTTATGAACCCCGCGAGCGATCCGCTCGTGCTCGTCGCGAGCTTCCAACTGAAACGAAATCAGCGTCCCCTCGGAATGAATCACACGAGCACGACAGGTCACGCGCTGGCCCAACGGTGTCGCAGCCAAGTGCTGCACATCGACATGCACGCCAACGGTGCTCTCGCCCGGTTCCAGCAGCGACAACATCGCCTCCCGCGCGGCGTGCTCCAGGAACCAAATCAGCCACGGCGTACTCAACACCGCCGGCATCTCCCCGTCGGCAAAGTCGATCGCGTGCTTCGTCTCGACGACAAACGTCACCTCGCTAACGGTTCCGACCTTGGGACTGGCCTTCATACTGGTCTCTTCTCCGCCTCGACCAACTCGTGTCGTTATCGAAAGCAATCTCGGCGATGGCGGACATCGTGGACGACCACCTGACCGCGACTCGGATCGCCGCCATAAAAGATGCGATAGTCGCCGACGCGAACGCGATGCAGTCCCTCGGCCCCTTCCAGCTTCAGGGATCCGCGAGGCAACGGCTCGCTCTGAAGCTCTTCGATCTTCCGCCAGACTGTTCATAGCAACGATCCGCCAACCGCTGCGTCTCATCGGGCAGACGTTGATAACAGTCCCAAAAGCGTGGGGTAGCGCGATGGTTCATCGTTCCGAACAGCGACCCTCGCGCAAGGCTTTTCGAGCCTCGTCGGCCAGCCAATCCAGACTTCCCGCTTGAACGTCGGACTCGAATTGCCGGTCCCAAAGTTGCGCGTCGTACTCGACGAACCAAGTCCGGAAAGCGACGAACTCGTCCTCAGACAACCGTTCACAGCCGTTTCCAACTCGAGAATCGCACTCATGGCGAACACGCTATCTGGTCTCAAAACCTAAATCAAGATGGCAAATCATTCCAACGCCTTCGGAAACGCTTGTGTCACTCCTGCCAAATCGTTGTCTTGAGCGGCTCCAGAACAACTGCCCGACCGGCCTTGCGAAACGAAACCGACGGAATCGCGAAACGAAACTCACCTTGCAGCCGAACCGCCTGAGTTCCATTAAGGTCGATGTTTTGGACTGTTGACTTAGCCTTTTAGGCGATGACTCATGTTTTCTGCGGTTTACGCCAAAGGCGTTGCGCCACATAGCCCAGCCGTTGGCCGCGCCAGCGGGCTGACGCCAATCTCAAAAAGATTGCCGCGTTGGAGGTCAAACTGCAGCAGAAGAACGAGGTCGTTGCCGAACTGCTCCAGGAGCATGTGCAGCTAAAAAAGGGACAGGATTCGTCCAGCCGCTGGCCCCGCATGACCACTGGTACATCGACATTTCCTACATCAACGTGAGTGGCACGTTCTTTTATCTGTGCTCGATTCTCGACGGCTGCAGCCGCCTGATCCTGCATTTCGAACTGAAGGAACGCATGACCGAAATGCGATGTCGAGATCGTCCTGCAAGCCGCGCGAGTTGCCACCACAGCCGAACCGACAACGACAGACCCCGTCCCACGAGTCATTGGCCCAACAGCTCTGACACTTATATGATCGATTCATCTGGAAGGAGGATAGGGCAACGCTGGGGAGCGACCCGAGCGCCTTCCAGACGTCGAGACGGGAACGGGGCGATTCACCTCGCCCTATATCGTTAACGCCGAAGGCGTTGTTTTTCTCGCAACATTGTGGTGCGACGCTCCGCGTCGCAATTCACGACGTGGAGCGTCGTGCCACAATCACTGCGGCTCAGCCGCGCTATTCCTTCCTCAAAACCCGTTTTGACCCAATGCGACAAACCCAACTCACAGAGTCAGTCGACTTCTCAACCACTTATCCCGCTCCCGAGGCTCTCCATTTCACGCTGAACCAGCACATGATTCGAGTACGAACCGGCGCGCGATTGCACTTTGGCTTGTTGGCCGTGCAGGCTGAGACGGGACGCCACTTTGGCGGTGTTGGACTGATGGTCGATGCACCAGGTTGCGAATTGGTTGTGGCCAACGCCGAGCGGGATGAGATTCTGGCGGACCGCGAGCTCGTGCTGCGATTGGCGGATTGGCTGGCGAGCTTTCGCCGAATGGCACGGATTGGCAATCTATCCTCCTGTTTTCGGATGGAGATTCGCAGTCGCGTCCCGATGCATGCGGGATATGGTTCGGGAACGCAAACTGCTTTGGCACTCGCAGCGGCGCTCTCGCGATTGAGTGCTGAAGACAAGGTGCCGGTGATGGAGTTGGCTCGGCGAGTCGGACGGGGCGCGCGGTCGGCATTGGGCATTCATGGGTTCGAGCACGGCGGGCTTTTGGTTGAAGCGGGCAAGCGATCACCGGAAGAAATCAGTCCGCTGGTCGCGCGGTTGGAGTTCCCGTCGGCGTGGCGTCTGTTGCTCGTCGCGCCGAAAAACGGTCGCGGGCTGTCTGGCGAATCGGAACGCAACGCATTCAATCGGCTTGGTTCCATGCCGGCCGAGATGACGGATCGGCTCTGCCGCATCGCGGTGATGGAACTGCTGCCAGCCGTCGCCGTCGCGGACTTTGAGGCCACGTCCACTGCGCTGCATGAGTTCGGTCGCCTCAACGGCG
>CAYSHJ010000553.1:0-2515 GCA_964430385.1 uncultured Planctomycetaceae bacterium | reverse complement strand
GACAATTTCTTCACCGGCCGCAAAGCGAACATCGTACATCTGCTCGGCAACCCGCGGTTCGAGGTCATTCGCCACGACATCGTTCATCCGTTCAGAACCGAAGTGGAGCAAATCTACAACCTGGCCTGTCCAGCCTCGCCCGTCGCTTACCAATTCAATCCGATTAAGACGATCAAGACGTCGACGGTCGGCATGGTCAACATGCTCGGTCTCGCCAAGCGGTGCAAAGCCCGACTGCTGCAAGCCAGCACGTCCGAAGTTTACGGCGACCCGCAGATACATCCGCAGACGGAGGACTACTGGGGTTACGTCAACCCGCTCGGCCCGCGAAGCTGCTACGACGAAGGCAAACGCATCGCCGAGTCGCTGTGCATGAACTACCACTTGGCCCACGGCGTCGAGGTGCGACTGATCCGTATCTTCAACACCTACGGTCCGCGCATGGACCCGTACGACGGCCGAGTCATCTCCAACTTCATCTGCCAGGCGTTGCGCGGCGAGCCGATCACGATCTACGGCGACGGCCAGCAGACGCGCTCGTTCTGTTTCGTCGACGATCTCATCGAAGGCATGATACGCCTGATGGACCAAAACGAACACATCGGCCCGGTCAACATCGGCAACCCGGACGAAAAGTCGATGCTCGAACTGGCCCAAGCTGTGATCGCCGAAACCGGCTCGAGGTCCACAATCAAGTTTGAGCCACTCCCCAAAGACGACCCCAAACAACGCTGCCCCGACATCACCCGCGCTCGCACCTGGCTCGGCTGGGAACCGCGCGTGCCGCTGAACGTCGGGCTGGCCAAGACGGTGGAGTATTACCGGCAATTGCTGGCCGGTTCGTAGTCCCGCCTTCAGGCGGTGTGACGTCGACGAAGGAAAATCGAATGCCACGCATCGACGACGTTGGCTGGTATTCCGCAAAGACCGTTTACAGGCATCGGCTTGTCCAAGATGGTGTCACGAAAACAGTTTTCGAAGAGCGGGTTGTCCTTTTCCATGCAGCGAATTTCGAGGACGCAATTGCGAAAGCAGAGACTGAGGCAAATGAATATTGTTCTGCCGTCTAGAATGTCGTCTATCTCGACTTTGTGAGCGTCTATTATTTGCCGGAGGATACAGTGGGTGAGGGCACCGAAATCTATTCCCTGATGCGGGACAGCGACCTATCGGACACGGAGTATCTGGCTCGCTTTCATGACGAGGGTTACGAGCGTTGGTTGGATTGATCAGAGAGGCGAGTCGAATTCACGAAAACCGGAGAGATTCAAAATGACCGCGACAACGACTGAATTCGATGAAGTCTTGGATCGAGTCCGCGAATGGCCAGCCGAGCAAAGGTTGTCGCTGGCACGGAGTGTGTTGGCCACTGTCGGCGAACCGCTGCCGCAGGCGTCGGCGGATGATGTGATTTCCGCGATGAAGGCCCGATATCCCCGGCTGTTTGCTCAATCAGACACACAGAAGCTGCATGCCATTCTCGACAATGCCACAAGTGATCGGCCGCCGCCAACGGATGCGGAGGTCAAACAATGGATCGACGAGCAGCGGATGGAGAAATACGGATCGTGATCGTTTCGTTTGATCTCAACGTGCTGCTGGATTTGTTCTTGAACCGTTCACCCTGGGCCGTCGAGGCATCCAGTTTGTGGCTGGCTCACGCAAACGGATTTATCAAAGGCCACGTTTCAGCGGCCTCGCTTCCCACGCTATTTTATGTGATGTCACGGCAACTGACTCGTGAACGTGCCTTTCAAGGGGTTGATGACTGGGTCCAAACCCTGCATGTCGTCTCCGTCGATCGGCAGACTGTTGCTCGTGCTCGTTCGCTGGCCGGCGAGGATTTCGAAGACGACCTGCAAATCGCCTGTGCCGTCGAAATCGGTGCACAGGCCATCGTGAGCCGCGACCCCAAAGGGTTCACTCACAGTCCAATTCCGGTGTTGTCGCCGACGGCATTGCTCGAACTTCTCGCCAGTCGCCAAGCTCCGCCAGCAACCACGGGACAATAGCCATCGAAATTGAATGTGATGCAAAGGAGGCATTCATGTCCAACAAAAAATATCTCGTCACCGGCGCGGCCGGATTCATTGGGTTTCATACCAGCCAGAAGCTGCTGGCTCGCGGGGACACGGTGGTCGGGTATGACAACCTCGTTCCGTACTATCCGGTCGAGTACAAGCACGCTCGGCTGAAGCAGCTTGTCGGACAGCCGGGGTTCACGTTTCAGCAGGCGGACCTGACGGAACGCGAGCGGCTCTTGCAGCTCTGTCGCAACGAGAAGTTCGATGTCATCATCAACCTGGCGGCTCAGGCGGGGGTCAGGTACTCGCTGGAGAACCCGCATGCTTACGTCGAGGCCAATCTCGTCGGGTTCGTCAACATTCTGGAGGCGTGCCGGCACAGCGGCGTGAAGCATCTGGTGTATGCCTCGTCGAGCAGCGTTTACGGAGCGAACACGAACAACCCGTTCTCGGTGCATCACAACGTCGATCACCCCATCAGCCTGTACGCG
>CAYSHJ010000552.1:0-5509 GCA_964430385.1 uncultured Planctomycetaceae bacterium | reverse complement strand
TTGCGGTCGCGTTCCGGGTTCAGGTTCGTCGCCAGTTGATACACGCGCGATTTGCAGATCGTCCGCAGCAGATGCTGAAAGTCGTATCCGTGCTTGACGAAGTCATCGGCCAGAGCATTTAACAGCGCTGGATGCGAGGCGGGATTTGTGGCTCGCAAGTCGTCCATCGGTTCGACCAAGCCACGTCCGAAGAGATAGGCCCAATAGCGATTCACGAGATTCTTGGCAAAGTACGGGTTCTCTGGCGCGGTGATCCATTCGGCGAGCACCGGCCGAGGATCGCCGTTCGTAGTTCCGCCTTCAGGCGGTGTGCCCGGCGCTGAGGACTTCGCCGCGAGTGAGACGCCGCCTGAAGGCGGAGCTACGAACGGAGCTCCAAGCACTCGTGCCGCGATCGTCTGCCCAGTCGTTGGATTCGCGATTGTGTTCGAGCCGTTGAGGAAGATCGACTGTGCCCCGCCGAAGCGGCCACCCTCTTTCGTGTCCTTGCGCTGTACGCCAGCGAAGAACGCCGTCAGACCGTAGTAGTCGTCCTGCTCCCAGACCTCGAACGGGTGATGATGACACCGCGCACATTGCAGGCGAATGCCGAGGAAAATCTGAGCAGTCGTCTCGGCCAAGTCCTGCGGTGTCTGATCGACGAAGTAAAACCCAACCGGCCCGTTCGTGTACAAATTGCCTTGCGCCGTGAGCAGTTCACGCACCCAAACCTGAGCGGACTTCTTTTCACGCAGCACCGTTCGCAGCCAACCTTGAAAGCTGTCGAGTCCCTTTTCGCCGAGTGCTCGACGGTGGACTCGCAGTAAGTCGGACCACTTCAGCGTCCAGTAATCGACGTACTCCGGCCGGCCGAGCAGCTGATCGATGACTCGCGTTCGTTTCTGCGGATCGCTCGAATCGAGAAACTCGCGGACCTCTTCCGGAGTCGGCAGCGTGCCGATCAGGTCGAGCGACACTCGACGCAAAAACGTCGCGTCGTCGGACGCTTCGGTCGGATTGAGTCCGACTTTCTTCCATTCGGCCAGGACGTGCTCGTCAATGAAGCTACTTGATGTGAACGTCTTGAAGTCCGCGACGCTGCCGAACGGAACTGTTACGCTGATCGAGGCGACCTGACCGAGGAATCGCACCGTGACCGCCGCACGTCCCGGCCCCGTCGCGACGATGTTGCCGTCCGATGAGACCTCGGCAACCTCGTTGTCTTGCGAGTCGAACAACGCCCACTTCGTGACGTCTTGCACGACGCCGTCCGACCAAATGGCTTGCACAATAGCCCGAAGCGCCAGCGAGGGATTCGAGACTTGTTTGCTACCAAATCCCTCGCTGGCGCTTCGGGTGAGTGTGATTGAGGACAAAATCGCGTCAACAGGCGAGACCTTCAACGCGGTCACGCTCAGCCGTTTCGCGTCGATCCCCGGAGTCCCGCGATCGAGCCAGCGGCGCACGACATCGTACGATTTGGAACCCACTGGCAATCGCAAGCCGCCTCCGTGCGGCATGAAGCCCCCGGCTTTGCGAAGCATCAAGCTCTGTTCGGGAGCCGCTGCCGAGACACGCCGGCCTCGACCATCTTTCACGAGCGCATCGTGATCCGCCTCCGGATCGAAGCCGAGCAGCGATAGCCGAAATCCGCCGCGACCTTGAAACGATCCGTGACACGCTCCGCTGTTGCAGCCCGCCTTGGTCAGTACGGGCACGACATCGCGGACAAAACTCGGCTCGGCGGATAATTCGTTCACTTCATTCGCTCGCAACAATTGCGGCGACAGGTTCAATAGCGGCGACAACTCAGGCGTCATTATCGCCACGACCGCGGTCACAATCAGCGTCAAAAGCAGTCGCATCATTGTTCGACTTGCCGACAGAAAAATCGGGGACAGAAAGATAATGCGAACGTGGGTAAGAACACTCCTGCTACATTTCTTCGGCTCATTTTTCTGTCCCTAATTTTTCTGTCTGTAGTCTTCTCTTTCGTTGTCGTCCGCTCACACCAACTCCGGCAGCGGCTTGGCGTTGTCTTCGACGAGGTATTGCGGGCGGCCGTTGAGGTCTTGAATCGTAGTCTGCGAGGCGTCGATGCCGAGGTTGTGGAACAGCGTCGAATAGACATCGCCAAATGTCACGGGCCGCGAGACCGCTTCGCCCGCGAGCCGATCCGTCGCTCCGATGATCTGACCGGTCTTCATGCCGCCGCCAGCCAGCAAGGCACAGTTCACCTGCGGCCAGTGATCGCGGCCGACTTGAGCACTGATTGTCGGCGTGCGGCCGAACTCACCCCAGACGACGACCGAGCAATCTTTGTCGAGACCGCGCACGTGCAAGTCTTCGACCAGCGCACTGACGCACTGATCGAAAATCGGGAAGTCCTCGGCCTCGCGGTTGAAGATCGTGTTGTACGAACCGCCGTGCCAGTCCCATTTGCTGTAGTTGAGCGTTACGACTCGACAGCCCGCCTCGATCAAGCGGCGAGCCATCAGCAAGCTCTGTGGCACTCGCGGTGCTCCGTTGCCGTCGATCATGTTCTTCGTGTCGCCAGTCCCGTACCGAGCGACCGTGCGCGGGTCTTCCTTCGACAAGTCCAGAGCCTCGGCCAGTCGCGACGAGGTGAGCAGCCCCATCGCTTGCTCGGTGAAGTGATCCATGCCGTGCATCATCCGCGTCGCATCGGCATCACGACGGAATTGATCGAAACTCCGCATCAGCGAGCGTCGGTCGCCGAGCCGTTCGAGCGTCACGCCGTTGAGGACCATGTCATCGCGCGTCGGCCCCATCGGACGAAACGGCGAATGAGCCGCTCCCAGGAACCCCGGCCCCGGCTCGTTGTACGGCCCGTGAGTGCAGGTGTAACAGAGGCTGACAAATGGTGGGGTCGTGACATCGGACGGACCTTGTGTCTTCGCAACCATCGATCCGAATTGCGGCCAACCTCCTGACGGTGTCGGCTTGCGCGGATGATGTCCGTTGAAAACTTGAATCGCGTCGTGATCGGCTTGATTGCCGACGAGCGATCGAATCACCGCCAGCTTGTCCGCCATTTCGGCCAGCCGAGGAAATGCTTCGCAAATTTCAAAGCCGGCGACGTTCGTCGCGATCGGTCGCCACGGTCCAGCGACCTCTTTCGGAGCCAGCGGTTTCAGGTCAAACATGTCCTGATGCGGCGGCCCGCCGACGAGGTAGATCATGATGACCGACTTCGGCGACCGCTTGGTCCCAGCGACGGACTCCGCCTGCAGCAGTTGCGGCAACGTCAGTCCGGCAACTCCGAGCGTGCCGATCTTCAGAAAATTCCGACGTGATAACCGGTCACAGAAAGGCTGCCCTGAATGCGGTCGACCTTGCAGTGTCAGCATCGATGAACTCCCAAGGGTGGGTGACCATGTTGGATGGCCTGCGAGCGGAATCGGCATATCCTAATCGAATCCCCAGGGTTCGAAAGCCAAGAATCAAAACCTTGGGCAATCTGTAGCTCCGGCCCTTGTGGCCGGGATGGTTCGATAATTACCGAAAAAGTACGGAATCATCCCGTCGACCCGGCCACAAGGGCCGGAGCTACAGATTCCATAATTAGCCAGCCGCGGGCACTCGAATCGACAAAATGGCGATTCGGCATCGCTCCGAATAGACTCACCTTATTGTGTTCCGACGGGACCGGACAGATTCCTGGGAGCAAGCCGAATGATTCGCTGGGCGGTGTTGGGCGTCGACGATGAAATAGCTCGCGCGATTGCGACACGGCTGCGCGGAGCGACTGTCGCAATGTGCATCGAAGACTCCAAAGTTCACGAACCACCGAAGTTGTGCGACGCAGTAGCGTTTTTCGGCCGCGCAACGCTTGAGCCAAACGTGATCGAGCGATACCTCAGCGCAGGCCAGCACGTGTTGCTCGCGACTGAATCGTGTCTGCCGAATGAGGTGTTGGAAGCATTTTCCGTCACGGCAAGTCGAGAGAACGTGCGACTCTCGGTGGTGAATCCCGATCGCTGTCTTTCTTCGCGTCAGCTCATCAAACAGCAGCTTGACGCTGGCAAGCTCGGCGACGTCGGGTTGGTGCGATTGCATCGCTGGGAGCCGGTCTCGACAGACAATTCGCTCTCACCGCGGGGAATGCCGGCACCGTTGGTGCATGATCTCGACTTGGTTTTGTGGTTGATCGGCAAGACTCCAGACCTAGTGTACGCCATCGAACAGAAGGCCAACGAGCGCGACGATTCGCCAGGCCGGTTCGTACAAGTGCATCTCGGCTTTCCAGGCGGAGGCATGGCGTTGATCGACTACACCAATCGGCTGTCGCCAGGCGATGGTTATCAGTCGCTGTCAGTGATCGGCTCCGCCGGTGCGGCCTACGCTGACGACCATCAGAATACGCAACTTGTATATCGAGGCGGTCGTCCACTGGCCGTGAGAGCGGACGAAGGAGTTAAGCAACTCGCAGCGCTGTTGCAAGAGTTTGTCGATGATCTCCAGGCCGGCCGCGACATGTCGGAGAGCGTGGTGGCGTGGCGAAACGTGTTGACCGTCGCCGATGCCGTGCGGAGATCACTCGAATCTCGACAGGCCATTCCGATGGAGGGCCGGTAACGTGTCGTCACCAGGAAACAGATTTCGTTGTGCCGTAGTGAGTGTTCTCAAGCATGATTACGTCGCCCGCGGCGTGGCGTCGCATCCGCGGTTCGAGTTGGTTGTCGTCACCGACGATCCGCTGATTCCCGATTGGGGTCACGAACGGAATCAGCAATTCGCCGACGCGAATCGCATTCCATACATCCGCGACATCGAACGTGCGCTTCGCGAGTTTGACGTCGACGTCGCCATCGTCAGCCCTGAAGCCGAGCGGCATTGTGATCTGAGCATGCGAGCGGCCGCCGCCGGCAAGCATGTCGTGCAGGACAAGCCGCTGGCGACGTGCCGCAGCGATGCGGATCGGTTGGTCGAGGTTATTGAGCGAACCGGCGTGAAGTTCATGATGTGGAATCGCAACTTCATTCCGGCAGTGCTGCACGCTCGGCAACAGATCGTGGAGGGAGCGATCGGCCGGCCGCAGGCGATGCATGTCGATTTTTTCTTCGCGAAAGATGCTGGACCGCCGAAAGCAACTCGGCTGCCGGGTTATCCACCGCTGAATTGGCAGGCACATCTCATCGCCGCGCACGTCGATAACTCGGACGGCGGACTCGGCCGTCAGCCGATGGGCGAACTGGCGATCGAGGGAATCTATCCGCTGGGCTACGTGCGGCTGCTGACCGGTGCCGAAGTGCGTCGAGTCTTCGCGCGATCGGCCACTCACTTCCATCAGCTCAACGCCGACAACGGTGTCGAGGATCTTGCCAGCGTCACGCTCGAAATGGAGGGCGGCTTGATCGCCACGCTGGCCATCGGCCGCATCGGCGCGGCGAGTCATCCCAGCGGCGGCGAGATCAAGCTGCATGTGCTCGGCAGCGAGGGTGCACTCGTCGTCAGCGAAGCTCGCCCCGAGGTCGGCATCTACTACCGCAATCAGCCGCCGAAAGAG
>CAYSHJ010000551.1:0-7207 GCA_964430385.1 uncultured Planctomycetaceae bacterium | reverse complement strand
GGCCACGTGACGAGCGGGGCTGAAATCTTGGTGAGCACTGTAACGATGTGGCACCGAAATGATGTAGGCCCCGGCTTCGGCGGCGGCCTTCGTACCGGCTTGGCTGTCTTCCAGCACCAGCATCTCGCGCGGCTGCACGTTGAGTCGCTCGGCCGCCTTGATGTAGATCTCGGGATGTGGTTTTCCCTGCGCGACATCCTCGGCAGTGAGCGTCGTGTGAAACCGGTCGTGAATCTCAAACTGCCGTAAAATGCCGTGCAAATAATCACGGTCCGACGACGTGGCGACCCCTTTCGGCAGGCCGTTGAGTTCAATGTGATCCAGCAACTCGAACAGACCCGGCATCGGAGCAAGCTGTCCTTCAAGCATGCTCAAGAAGATGTCACGCGACTCGGCCCACAACTCCATCGGATCGTCGGACAAGCCGGCTCGTTCGACGAGTAGCGGATAGCCTTCCTCCGCGCGGCGGCCCATCAGCAGCGTGAACAGTTCGTCGGTCATCTCTTGCCCGCGCCGCCGCATCAGCTCGACGCCCGCTTCGTGGAAGACTTCCTCCGTGTTGAACATCAAACCGTCAAGGTCGAAGACGACTGCTTTGATCATGGGGTGGGAAAGCAAGGTCACGATTCCGAGTCTTCGGGGACAAAGGATTTGAGTTGAGAAATGAGAACCGGCAGATGAAGCGTCAATACTTCCCAAACAACATCAAGATTCACATCCGAGTAATCGTGAACGATCCGGTGTCGCGTTCCCGAAATGTTGGACCACGGGATTTCAGGATGTTGCTGCCGCAGAATTGGCGAGGTTTTGAAGGCCGCCTCACCCACGATTTGGATCAGGTGCAGCATTGCGAGTTGAAATAGTTCGTCCGTGTCGAGGTCGGCTCGAGATTTGCCAACCGCTAGCCTCACGGCATTGCTGGCAGCGTCCAGCATGTCCGCCGCGTAGGCCAGATCTTTTTCAGACATTGGAATAGACAAGCTGAGCACTCTCCAAGACGTTCTTGCGGATGCGTCGTTTCAGGTATTTCGGATTGACTACATCGACCGCGCGACCAATCAATCGCTCGAGTTCGTCGCAAATCTCCACGAACTCCCAGCCGGGGTGAAAATCTGGCTCGAACTCAACGAGAAAATCGACATCGCTCTCAGGCCGAAAGTCGTCGCGCAGCACCGAGCCAAAGACCGACATTCGCTGAATATGGTGTTTGCGGCAGAACTCGTGAAGCTGCTCTTCCGTGACCGGCAGTTTGTTGAATGCGGCGGCGATCATGAGCTTGTCCCAGGCAAATTTGAGGGCGTATGGTGGTCTCAATCTCTCACGCCGTCCAGCGTTGCAACTACTCCTGGCCGATTTCGCAGCGAAGCACTTGGCGACCGATGGTGCGCACCTCAAGGTACGCGGAGCGAACTGCGGCTTCCAAAAACGTGGCCTCGTGATGGAATGACACATACGACTTGCCGGCTCGGACACCGGGTGAGCAATCATCCGCTCCGGCCTCGAAAAGTGCGTTCGACCATTCCAGTCGTTGGCTTCTCAGGAAACTTGCCCCGCTGGCACCACACTATTGCCCGGAGGAACTGAGCAGAAAAACACACTGTTCGACTGGAAGTTCGCGGAATACCAGTCACCTCGCACCTCGCAGACATGCCGGTTGTTGTTTCCGGTAACTCAAATCGAGCACGTCCATCGGGTGAGCGACCCAGATGTCGTGGCCGGCTTGGCGGAGTTGCATCTGAAGTTGCAGCGAGCAACCCGCGTTGCCGGTGATCACCGCGTGGGCCTTCGTTTGCAAGATGTGGTTCAGCTTGCGACGTCCCAACTGAGCGGCCATTTCCGGCTGCGTCAGGTTGTAGCTGCCGGCGGCTCCGCAGCAAATCTCACTTTCGACCAGCGGGATGACTTCGAGGCCCGGCACCAGCGACAACAAGTCGCGCGGCTGCTCGCGAATCTTCTGCGCGTGACACAGATGGCAGGCGTCGTGATAGGTCGCTCGCAACTTGATTTCGCCTGTGGGCTTTATGGGGCCAAGCGACATCAGGAACTCAGACACATCTTTGACCTTGTGGGCAAACGCCGCGAGCGTGTTCGCCGACGCCTTGTCGTGCGGCGAAAGTTCGTGAGCGACGTGGCCGTAATCTTTCAGCATCGAGCCGCAACCGGCGACGTTGATGATCACCGCATCGACGTCGTCGGGATTGAAAGCGGTCGCGTTCGTCTTCGCGAGCCGCAGCGCCGGTTCGCCGGCTCCGCTGTGATAGTGGATCGCTCCGCAGCAGACTTGTTCTTTCGGGACAATGACCTCGCAGCCGTTGTGCTGCAACACGCGCGCGGTCGCCCAATTCGTAGGGCCGAACATCGCGTCCGCCACGCAACCGGTGAAGAGCCCGACGCGCGCTCGACGAGGTCCAATCGCTGGCAACACATTCGGCAAACGCGGAGTCGGCGGCGGCAGCTTCGGCAACAGTTCGTGCATCCGCCGCAGTTGGCTGGGCAAGATTTTCATCAGCCCCAGCGATTCGGCGAGTCGATCCAGTCCCCACCGCTGCATCCATCGCGCCGGCGCGAGTGCCCAGCGTAGCCGATTCGCATGCGGGAACAAGCCGTAAAGAATCAGCTTCTGAAACCAGCCGTTGGCCTCCCCGCTTCCGGCGGCGATTTCACGCTGTCGCATCTCGACGCGGAACGGCTCTATCAATCGGCCGTATTGCACACCCGAAGGACAAGCGGTCTCGCACGCGCGGCAGTCCAAACACAGGTCCAGGTGCGACTTGACGGCATCGGTCAGCGGCAACTGGCCGTCGACAACGTTCCGCATCAGATAGATCCGTCCGCGCGGGCTGTCATTTTCGTTTCCAGTTTCCAAATACGTCGGACAGGCCGATGTGCAGAGGCCACAGTGGACGCAGCTCATGAAATAGCGGTAATCAATTTGCGAACCGACGGGTGACTCGGCAGATTTCGTCGCTGTGGTGGCATCAGACGCGTGCATGGGGAGTTGGTCGTTCCGCGTTCAGGCGGTGTTTGTATTTGTTGCCGCCTGAAGGCGGAATTACGAGCCTATTTCGTGTCGCGACGAAGTTTCGTCAGTGCCTGTGCCGCGTCGAGCCGCACGCGGGCTTCGGGGTATCCGTTTGAGATGGCTTCGACATCGCGAATGATCTCGGATCGTGTAGTGACATCCAATTGCGACGACAATTCGCCGACCGCCTTGATCGCGTTCGAAATGGCTTTGATCGACGACGTTGTTTTGTCGGGCGCGGTCTTGAGGGCAGCGCCCGTCGCCAGGATTTCGCGGAGCATCGGCAAACCGTCGAGCGATTTCTGTCGCGTGAACGCGATGGCGGCATTGGCTCGCGTGTCGGCATCTTCGTCGGCCAGCAAGACCAACAGTGGTTGCTTCGTGACTTCGGCGGGAAACGATCCCAGTGTGGCGGCCGCCAAGAGCCTCAGCCGCGCGTCGTTGTCCCGCGACAACGTGACGACATCATCAACAATCTCGTCACCTGACAAACCCGCTCCCCGGGCAACGGCGCGTTCGGCGATCATCGCCACGGCCAGTAGAGCCGCGTTGCGGACTTCCAGAGAATGCTGCTGTTGCATGGCATTGCGCAACACCGGCAGCACGACGTCGGGCACATCCAGTCGTCCCAGGGCCAACACGAGAAACTGCTGCTGATTGAGCGACGCCTCGTCGTGCGAATCGCTTTTGAGCATTCCGGCCGTGAAACTCGACAACTCTTGCGCGACTTGCCGGTTCGTCGCCAGACGCGGACCGTCGTCGCTACTGAGTTGTTCGGCGTTCAAGAGCTGCGCCAGTCCCATCGCGCCGCGACCACGGCGATGCTCGTTCCCGCTGCGGATGTCCTGGACCAGCGACTGCCCGTCGTGTTCACTGGAAGCCAGCTTTCCGAACAGCAGCCACGCGCCGACAATGATGGCCACGATTAAGCCGGGGACGACAAACAACTGCACGATGAACTTTGCTGACGGCGGTTCAATGGGCGGCAACTCTTCAGGCCTCGACGACGCGAGCGGCAATTCGGCGTTGTCTTGAGTTTCAGAATACGAGTCGGACATGGGTCTGTCGCGGAGTAAGGTGGGGTTGTGCCAGGCTGAGGTTTCATTGCAATCACGTCAGCTTTGCACGCTAGCGGGTTACCTCGCATTGAGCCAGTTCCAGGTCGGCATCAACCATCATCTGGCAGAGTTCGCGGAAGGAAACTTTCGGTTGCCAGCCGAACTTGTTTCGCGCTTTGCTCGCGTCGCCACAAAGCGCGTCGACTTCCGACGGTCGGAAGAAACGCGGGTCTTGTTCGACGTGCTTTCGCCAATCCAAGCCGAGGTGGCCGAAAATCTCGTCGAGAAACTCGCGAATCGTGTGCGTTTCGCCGGTGGCGATGACGAAGTCGTCCGGCTGAGTTTGTTGCAGCATCAGCCACATGGCTTCGACGTAATCTCCCGCGAAACCCCAGTCGCGCCTCGCGTCCAAGTTGCCGAGAAGCAGTTTGTCTTGCAGGCCCAGCTTGATTCGCGTGGCGGCTCGGGAGATTTTCCGAGTCACAAAGCCTTCACCCCGCCGCGGCGATTCGTGGTTGAACAAGATGCCGTTGCAGGCGAACAGCCGGTAAGCCTCGCGATAGTTCACCGTCTGCCAGAAACCGAAGACTTTCGCGCAGGCATACGGGCTGCGCGGATGAAACGGCGATTGCTCGTTCTGAATCGGCGCGGTCACTTTGCCGAACATTTCGCTGGACGAGGCTTGATAGAAACGGACTTGCCGACCGCTGGTTTGCTGATACATGCGGATGGCTTCGAGCCATCGCAACACGCCGAGGCCCGTGACGTTCACAGTGTGGATTGGCAGGTCGAACGACAACCGCACGTGACTTTGAGCCGCCAGGTTGTAGACCTCGTCCGGCCGAATTGCGTCCAGCAGCGAGCTGAAATTCCCGCCGTCGGCCATGTCGCCGTAATGCAGGTTCGGCTCGGAAGGCTCACCGATGCCGGGAACGTTGCAGGGGATCAGTCCGTGAACCTCATAGCCCTTCAGCGCCAATAGCTTCGACAAGTAATAGCCGTCTTGCCCAGAGATGCCGGTGATCAATGCGACACGTGGAGTCGTTTCAGCCATGATGCGGCGAGTATGATCCTCGGCCGAAGGGTCCGCAAGCCGCCTGTTGTCTTCCCTGATACGACGAAAGTCCACCGCCGTGCCGCAGCTTCCTCGCCGCATCGTGATCGCTCAAATGGCGGCATTGTTGGCGGTGCTGTGCGTCGTGATCCCGACTGAAGTCGAACACTGGCGTGAGTCACAACAACCCGGCGCGAGTTGGTTCGTCGGCATTTACGACACGACACTGCCGCTGCTGCTGATTGTAGGCTTGCCGTACTTTTGCCTCGTGCGACGACCGTTTTGGTCGCCTGACAGCCAGAGATGGGAGAGCCTCAAAGCTTGGTGGACTCGGCGACCCTGCGATTGGGCGACAGACGGCCATGCCTCGAAGCAGACGATTGACGATGCCTATCCGCTTTGGGAATTTTGTCATCGAAGGCTGCGATCCCGCTGGACCATTCTGGCAGCCATGGCCATCGTTGTGGCTTCGCTCGCAGTGAGCTCGCGCGTCCTTGAGCATCGGGTGGGCGAACGCGAGCAATACGTATTCGATGATCTGCCTCCCGCATACCACGACGAATACAGTTACATCGTCCAAGCGAAGACGTATCTCGCCGGTCGCCTGTTCTATCCCAGCCATTCGACCGCAGCGCGGGTATTCGATCAGATGCACGTATTGAATGAAGGCCGCTTCGCCAGTCGTTACTTTCCTGGAACCGGGCTCTTCATCGCGCCGTGGCTGTGGTTCGGGTGGCCGATTCTGGGGCATTTTCTGGCAGGGGCGGCGACGGGCGTGTTGGTTTTCGGGATTGGCCGCGAACTGTCGAATAACGGCACTGGCTTCGTGGCCGGAATGTTGACCGCGTTGTCGCCGGGGATGGCGCTGTTCAGCAACTTGCTGCTGGCTCATCACCCGACGCTCGTCGGATTGTTCTTCTTCGCGTGGTCGTTTCTGAGGTGGCAGCGAACGAATCGAGTACGCGACATGGCCTTCGCCGGGGTCGGTTTGAGTTGGGCGATGCTCTGCCGGCCGATGACGGCGGCGGGGTTTGGGCTGCCGTTTGGAATTGTGTTCGTCGCAAAGTTGTTGCGGTTATGGAGCACACAAACCCGAAGCGTAAGCGAGGTACTAATGGTCCCTGACCCTCGCTGGCGCAATTTGAAAGTACGATTCTTGAGCCGGTTTTTGAGCCACGAAGTGGCGACAGAAAATAGCCGGGGGCTTCAGCCCCCGGAGAACGAGAGCAAGGCCCCGTTAAGCCCTGAAAGGGCGACACAGCGATTCGAACCAAAAGCGAGTGTCGCCCCTTCGGGGCTTGGCGATTGCGATACCAATGAAACCGGAGGCTTACGCCCCCGGCTACCACCTGCCGCCGCTTCGCGGCTCATGACAACGCAACTTACAACTTTGCATCTTGGACTTGTGTCGCTGCACTTATTGGCGATGGCCGTGCCGCTCGTCGTTGGCTTTGCCGTGCTGGCCGCACACAACCGGGCGATCACCGGCAGCGTCCTGAACTCGCCGTATCAACTCTTCACCGACATCTACACGCCACGACATGTCTATGGCTTCAACAATGTCGTGCGCGGCGAACAACATCTTGGGCCGCGAGTGCTCGATAACTACGACCGCTGGGCGGTGAATCTGACTCCGGCACTGGCGGTGGAGAACACGAAGAATCGGCTGCTGGCGTCGTGGCAATGGACAGTCGGAATCGTGCCGCTGTTGGCGGCAACGGTGGTCTTCGTGCTGACCGGATCAAGCCGCGACCGGCGTTGGTGGCTGATCTTCGCGTCAATCGTGACGCTCTTCGCGGTCCATGTGCCGTACTGGTTCGTCGGGATGTTCAATTGGCATTATGTCTTCGAGACTGGGCCGCTGTGGTGCCTGTTGCTTGCGGCGGCGACCGACACGCTCGCTCGGAGTTGGTTGGCAGCGGAACGGCCTCGGGTGCCGGTCTGGTGGGCGTTGGTCATCGTGTCGGCGGTTGCGGTCAACCTGACCGGCTTCTCTCCGCTGTGGTATCCGTCCAAACTGGAATTGGCCGTCGAGAACGTTGCCTTTTCGCGTCTGCGGTATCAAGCGTTCAA
>CAYSHJ010000550.1:0-1852 GCA_964430385.1 uncultured Planctomycetaceae bacterium | reverse complement strand
CTCACGCAGCCTGCCCTCGCCACCCTTCAAGCCGATCCAGAAAGAGTTTCCGTTCCTGGCTTCTTCAAAAACTCGCTCACCACACCACTTCCACTGTACCGTTGATGCAGGCTTGGTGGCCGAACGGAAGTCATTGTATTGCTCCAAAGCGTAAGTAAGAAAGTGGACGAAATAGTTGCCCTCTAGTGTAATTAGTCATAATTGATGCAACTTATATTGAGGTTGTCGGTATCACCTTTTGCAAGGAGGATGATACCGATGCGAGTGGCTCCAAAAGTGATGTTGACGGACGAGCAAAGAACGGTTTTGCAGCGCTGGTCGCGCGGACGCACCACACCCTCGCGGCTGGTTCGTCGTGCCAAGATCGTGCTGCGTGCGGCTGAGGGCCGGGAGAATATCGAGATCGCCGACGAATTGCAGATCGAGCGAACCATCGTCGGTCGCTGGCGTCGCCGGTTTGTGGCCCAAGGCCTGTCGGGCATCGAGAAGGATGCTCAGCGCGGTGGACGACCGGCCCGCAAGCGTCAACAGGTGGCCCAGCGCATCGTGGAAGTGACCACGCGGCAGGCACCGCCGAACGCCACGCACTGGAGCACAAACAGTCTGGCACGGCATCTGGGGATCAGCCAGTCGATGGTCTCGCGCGTGTGGCGGGCCAACGGCCTGAAGCCGCATTTGTCGCGGACCTTCAAGGTCAGCAATGATTCCCGCTTCGTCGAGAAGCTGACGGACGTGGTCGGGCTGTACCTCGACCCGCCGGAGCACGCGCTGGTGCTGAGTTGCGATGAGAAGAGCCAGATTCAGGCCTTGGACCGCACCCAGAAGGGTCTGCCGTTGAAAAAGGGACGTTGCGGCACCATGACGCACGACTACAAACGGAATGGAACGACCACCCTGTTCGCCGCGCTGAGTCTGTTGGACGGCCGGGTCATCAGTCGCTGCGACTCACGACACCGCCACCAGGAATGGCTGAAATTCCTGCGGCAGATCGAAGCCCAGACGCCGCCGGATCTGGACCTGCATCTGATTGTGGACAACTATGCGACGCACAAACATCCGCGCGTCCAATCCTGGCTGAAGAGGCATCCGCGCTTTCACATGCATTTTACGCCGACATCCAGCTCCTGGCTGAATCTCGTAGAGCGCTGGTTCCGGGACCTGACCACAAAGCGTATTCGCCGCGGTTCGTTTACCAGCGTCGCCAACCTGCAGGCGGCGATCCAGGCTTACATCGACGATCACAATCAGAACCCCAAGGCGTTCAAGTGGACGGCCAAAGCCGACGCCATCCTCCGAAAGGTCCGCCGAGCAAGAGCCGTCCTCGATAAGATGCAAACAGCGTGACTAACTACACTAGGTGGGCTGGAGTTCGGCCAGAGAATGGAGCCTCTCGCAGCGCTGCAATCTGGCGCTCCAAAAACTCAATAACATGATCTCTCAGCAGGTTGAGGTTCTCGCGATGTTCTCCGTCATTCATGCAGTTTCTCCTAATGCCGCGGGGGGGTAGCCAGGTTCCCATCCATTTGTATTAGCTAAGTAGCATAGGCACCTGCTGTGCTGTCAGTGCCCATCGAACTCGTTTGCGACGTCCGGCGAGGCGCGGGACGCTACACGGTAGGCACGGAGGCCGACGGGTACACGTGGGCAATGCCCACCCTACTTGTCCTTCACCTCAAACTCCGCGTCGATGACGTCGTCGTCCTTCTTGCCTGCGCCTGCGGCGGCGCCGACGGGTTCACCTTCGGCGGAGGCTTTCCCGGCACCCGCACCGCCCGCGCGCTTGGCCGCCTCTTCGTAAAGTATTTTGCCCAGCGACTGCGAAGCGCTCATCAGGTTCTCCACGCCCTTCTTG
>CAYSHJ010000549.1:0-4613 GCA_964430385.1 uncultured Planctomycetaceae bacterium | reverse complement strand
GCGCTTCCGGATGGTCGATCGGGCCGAGGTACGTGTGTGCTCGCTTGCCTTGCATGAAGCGGTCTTCCCACTGCACGACATGCCCAAGTGTTGATTGTTGAGCAACATGACTTTCACCGGCAAGTTCTCGCAATGCAGAGTCGCGAGCTCTTGAATGTTCATCAGGAATGAACCGTCGCCGTCGATGTCGATGACGAGGCTATCCGGGTGAGCGACTTGCACGCCCATCGCGGCGGGCAGGCCGAAGCCCATCGTGCCCAAGCCCGAACTGCTGAGCCAATGCTTCGGGCGATTGAACTTGTAGTATTGAGCCGCCCACATCTGGTGTTGTCCGACGCCGACAGTGATGTACGTGTCGCGGTCTTTCGTCTGCCGCCACAATTCTTCGACGGCGTACTGCTGATTGATTAAGTCCGGCGACTGTTCCTTGTAGGTCAGTGGGAACTTGGCTTTCCATTCGTTGATCTGATTCCACCACTCGTCGAGCTGCGGCACATCATCATCGGTCAAGTTTGCGTTCAACGTGTGCAGCACGTCGCGGACGTTGGCCACGACCGGGATGTGAGCTTCTTTGTTCTTGTGGATTTCGGACGGGTCGACGTCCACATGCACGATCTTGCCGTGTTTCGCGAACTCGTCCAGCTTGCCCGTGACGCGGTCGTCGAACCTCACGCCGAAGGCCAACAGCAAGTCGGCTGCGTCGATGGCATAGTTGGCGTACACCGTGCCGTGCATGCCGAGCATGTGCAGCGATTGCGGATCCTCGCCGGGAAACGCACCCAGGCCCATCACGGTCATCGCCACGGGGATGCCGGTTCGCTTGGCGAACTTGGTCAGTTCGTCGGCTCCATCGGAGTTGATCACGCCGCCACCGACGTACAGAATCGGGCGCCGCGAGTGCTTGATGGCCGCGATGACTTGCCGAATTTGTTCCGGAGCCGCCTGGTAACGCTGCGGCTGATAGCCCGGCAGGTTCATCGGCGGATCCCAATCGATCTCCCCTTCGAGCACGGTGGTTTGAATGTTCTTGGGGAAGTCGATCAAAACCGGCCCCGGTCGTCCGGTTTTGGCGATGTAAAACGCCTCTTTGACGATCCGCGGAATGTCGCGCAGCGCTTGCTGCAAATCGTCCGGCTCGTTCCAATCGCGAGCAGTGATCATGTAGTAGTGTTTGGTGATCGAGCGGCAAATCTCGACGATCGGCGTTTCCTGAAACGCGTCGGTACCGATGACCCGCTGCGCCACCTGCCCAGTAATGGCGATGAGCGGCACCGAGTCCATCTTGGCGTCGGCGATCGATGTCACCAGGTTCGTCGCGCCGGGACCGCTGGTGGCCATGCACAAGCCGACCTTGTCGGTGGAGCGCGACATGCCTTGAGCCGCGAAACCGCCACCTTGCTCGTGCCGTGGCAAGACCGTGCGAATGCCGTCGGACCGGCGCAGCAACGCTTGATGCAGCGGCATCGACGCTCCACCGGGATACGCGAAGATTGTGTCACCGCCGTTGCGGATAAGAGCTTCGATCAGGATGTCGGCTCCGGTCATCGGCTTCTTGTCGGTCTTGGACTTGGCGGCGGAGGCCTTGGTTTCTGCGCGGGCCACGATCGGATTCCTCTGGCGATGCGAACAGTTCGGATTCTGACGGTTGAACGAATGGCGAGGCACGATGTCCGCGCCGTGCGAAGCAAAGTCGCGAGAGTGTATCGGCAACTCCAAAAACTGACGAGAGGCTGCGGCGGTACTTCGCTTGTTTGGGGTCTAGCTATACTTCGCGGACGCGCGAACTGACGTGGGCGAAGGTAGGTAAATTCTGAGCCGCTGACTTCGCGACCGAGTCCGTCGCTGCCGCGCTATCCCCTTACAATACAATCGGGAGTTTCGCACCATGCCGCTGATCGACATTCCCGGAGCACGCCTTAACGTCGTCGATATTGGCCAAGGCCCGCCGATTCTGTTCGCGCATGGTTTTCCGCTGAATCACGCGATGTGGCGTTTCCAATTCGACGAGTTATCGCAACGCGGCTTCCGCTGCCTCGCACCGGATCTGCGCGGCTTCGGGCACAGCTCGGTCAGCGAGGCGATCGTCACGATGGAGCAATTCGCAGATGACTTGGCCGAGTTGTTGGATGCGATGAGCATCCACGAACCAGTCGTTTTCTGCGGTCTGTCGATGGGAGGCTGCGTCGCCTGGCAATTCGAGAGACGACACCCGCAACGGCTGAGGGCGTTGATCCTGTGCGACACCCGCGCCGTCTCGGACACTGCCGATGCCGCCGCCAATCGGCGGAAACTCGCGGAGGATGTCTGGCAACACGGTCCGGAGATCGTCGCCAACGCGATGCTGCCGCGACTGTTTGCTGCCAGCACGTTCGCGAAACAACCTGAGATCATCGAAGAAACTCGGCAAGTGATTCTGGCGACGAACTCGCAGGGCATCGCCGCCGGCTCACTGGCCCTGGCCGGACGTCGGGATGCACGACCGTGGCTCGCCTCGATCACCATTCCGACGTTGCTCTTGGCCGGCGAATACGACGTGATTTCCACTCCCCTCGAAATGCGACAAATTGCCGAAGTGCTGCCGCATGCGCGGTTTGAGGTCATTCCTGACGCCGGACACATGGCGCCGCTGGAGAATCCGCAGGTCGTCAATCGAGTGGTGCGTCAATTCTTGGAGCTTGATACCTCGCGCGGCCATTTGTGAGACATTCACGTAGCTTGCGGCCTTGTGCCCCATCCGCTGGACGAAGAACGGCCACTAGGGCCGGAGCTACTCCGTCCGGTTCTCACGGCCCGGCATGAGCTTCGGTCCTCAGCCCGTTCGCGCGGCCGAGCAATTCTTGCGTCGGCAGGATTGGTGAGCTGGGCTGCAGTTGGTAATTGAACTCGTGCCGGTTGGTCAGTTGGAACGGCAGCAAGTTGTCGGCGAACAAGTCGATCCCCGGGATTTGATACCACGGCGTCGGTACGCGCTGCAACGTCTTTAGCGTTTCGTAACCGTCTCTCTGCAAGACGATCTCACGCGTGCCGTAGTGCGTGAAGTCGATCGACGTCGGTGTCTCGCCGACCTCTTCGCCGTCGATCAGTACGCGGGCGCCCGGGGGATTCGAGTTAATCGTCAATCGCCGATGCACGCATCCCGGCGAGATCATCAGCATGCTCGCGGCAATCGCCAAGAATCCAAAGTGACCGCGGACATTGCTCGCTCGCGATGATGGCAGTATTCCATTTTGCAATTTGCATTTTGCAATTTGCATTTTGCAATTCCTCTCGTCAGTTCGGCATTTTCGGCGAAGGAGAATTCTTACGCTCGGAGGTGCGAGTTTCTGAGGCCGGCTGTACGCGGTCGGCGTTGTCGGAACGAAGGCGGGGAGGTTCCGTCTCGGTCGACTCCTTCAAGCCAGTGCTGCCGCGCAAGGCTCCACGGACGCCCAATAGTTCCGGATGTCGAGCCACTTTGTCGCTGAAGACTCGCAGGTCGCGAATGACCGGCTCCAAGTTATTCAGCAGGATCGTGAGCGATTCGGACGAGCGATTCAGGTTGCGATACAGTTCGGGATCGGACACGAATTTTCGCAGCGAGCCGTCTTCCCTCGCGGCCAGCTTACTGAGCTTCGCCAACTCGGTCGACAACTGATCCAGGTTCGTCAAGCTGCGATCGAGCTTCGCCATCACCGGCCCGGCGTGCTTCGCCAGCGGATCGGTCACCTCTTGCAGACTGTCGAAATTCTGCTTGGCCGACTCGATCGTGGCCCGCGCGAGCTGAATCGTCTGTCGCGTCTCGTTGGCCAATTGAGGCAATGCCGCCAGCGTGTCTCGCAAATTTTCCTGAGTCTTTGGATCGGCGAAGACCTTGTTTGCCGCTTGCAAGGTTAGTCTCGCCTCTTGCATCGTGGTCGTGAATTCGCGCAGCGACGTCGCCGCTTGTTCAACCACGTGATGCAATTGCCCCTGATTGGTGTCCAACAGCCCGTTGACGTTCTGAGCGACGCGTCGCCATTCAGTGCTGGTGAGCTCGAACGATGCCAGCGCGGTCGACAGCTTGGTGTCTAAACGATTGACGATCGAGAACGGATCGGCAGGCATCTGCCCTTCGAGCATCGTTCCAGACTCCAGTCGTTTCGGACTGATGCCCGGCGCGAATTCAATCGCCGAATCACCTAACAGCGATGTCGACAGCATCGGCTTCGCGTCGGCTCGCAGGGCGTATCGCTCTTGAATGTCCAAGATCACGCCGATGCCGCCACGTTGCTCGTCCAGCGCGATCTCACGCACCGTGCCGATCGTCAGCCCGTTGACCTTCACCGGAGAGCCGGCATGCACGCCCGAAGCCGACTCGAAATGCACGGCAATCTGATACTGCCTCTGCCACAATGACTGCAGCTCGCCAAATTGAAAGACCATCCCTCCGATCAGCCCCAAGGCGACCGAGACGAACAGCCCCACGCGAAATTGAAGTTGGCGATCAGTCACGCTGCTGCCAACTCCTGCAAACGTTCTCGTGCTTGCCCGTGGACGAATTGAGAAACACGCGGATCCGGCGAGGAAAAAGCTTGATCGGCGGTTCCCTCGAACACGATTTGAGATTCCTCCGGCCGCAGTCGCGACAGCGGATA
>CAYSHJ010000548.1:0-3406 GCA_964430385.1 uncultured Planctomycetaceae bacterium | reverse complement strand
CGGCTTCGCGGCCCTTGCCGACACGGCAGGCGTAGGTGTCGAAGATCAGCCAGCGGTCGAAGAGCGGTTCGCAGACGTTGATGATGGCGTGGTGCAGAACACGTTCCTCGAAGCAGGGGGCCGTGATGACTCGTTCTTTGGGGTCGTGGACGACGAATTGATGGCAGCGCCGCAACTTGACGGAGTCGGCGGCAATCCGCGCGGCCAGTGCGGCGAGATTGCGGTCCAGGTCCGCGGCGAACAACCGCGCGTCGGGCCGATGTCGCTTGCCACGCAACGCCCGCAGGAACGCCACACGCAGGTTCTCGCGGTCGAGAATCTTCTCAAACAGGTGGCTGTGGCGCTTCATGCGCGGACGCTTCATTCCCTTGTGGGCTGCGGAATGGGGGATGCCTCCACCCGCCCGCCGGGCACGACGAGCAACCGCACGTCGTAGCCCTGAAGCAGTGCCATGCCGGCAAGAGGGTCGGTGTCGGCGGCTTCCACATCAGTGGTCAGCATTTCTCCATCCAAAATCGCATTGGCGATGAACAGGTCGCTCACCGTCTCGCGACCATCGGCCAGTGTGACACGCGCTTGACCGGAGCACCTCAAACCCATGTCGAGCAACCACGCATTCGGCAACGTCAAGAAACCATTGAATCCGGTGTCCAGCAACGCGGGAATGCGATGGCGTTGGCCGAGATGGTCTTCGATGCCGATTTCGATCCACGGCTCTAGCGCGCTGTTGACCTGGCCGTGCATCATGCCGAACCCCTCGGAGAACGCCCGATGCGATGGAACGACCGGCTGCCGATTCGCACCAGCCACACCCGAGCGTCTGGATGCGATTCGCGCAGCTGAGTCGAAGCCACCGCCGCTGTCGGTCCAATGCGGTAGTCCTGGGAATCAATGTCAATCGCCACGACTTGTCCGGTCAGCGAGGAATCCAGGTGCGGCGCGATTTCGGCAAACAACCGATCCCCACACTCGGCAACGTCATTTGGCAAGCGTTGGTTTTCCGAAGGCTTCGACACCATGATGGCTCCCATGAAACCGAGGCGGCACCAATATTCGGAGACAGTATAGCCGGGGATCAAATCGGGGATGAAGGCTGCTGCGACATTTCCGCTGTGGCGACATTTCCGCTGTGGCGTTCCAGGCGGAGGGCAAGGCGACGAGCAATCGCTCCGCATATTTCTCCAGGCGAGCCTCCCCCAAACCACTGATCTTGGACAGATCGGCTTTGGTGGCGGCGCGAGTCTTGACGACCTGCGCCAATTGCTCGTTGGTGAAGACCATGTAGGCCGGGACCGCTTCAGCGGCGGCGATCTCCTTGCGGACGTCGCGGAGCTTGGCAAAGACGGCGAAGTCTTCGGGACTCAGCACTTCCCGATAGTCGATGCGTGAGGTGTTGGAACGAGTGTTTGACCGAGATTCACTCGACGAACTGGGTGCGCCGTGGTACTCGATACAGAACCACAACAGGGAGTTGTTTCCGGCTTCGATCCAGCGGCGCTCCACCGACAGGATACGATGGCTGGTTAGAAACCGGTTCAAATCGCCTTCCGCGTCTTCCGGCGAGGAAATAGGAATCGTGAAAGTTTTGAACGGCATCGGATGACCTTCGCAAACGACCGACTCACACCCCATCAAATGATTCATATGTACACTATTTCTCGGGCACGTGCACCCGTTCACTATCGCCCGCTCCGCAGTTCGCTACGCCCTGCGCTACGCGGCTACGGGGCCGCTCCGCTTGGCCCCTCCGCCGCTTCGCTCCGGGCTCCGCTCACCGCTCCGCTGCCTTTTTTACCTCCTGGAACTTGGGCCAAGCGGACCCCGTAGTGGAAGTTGCGGTAGTCCGGCGAGAAGTGGTATCGGAGCGCCGACGTGGCGTCCCCGGCGGCGAGGTACCAACTGCCGCCCCGGAGCACGCGGATCGAGCCTGAACCGGGACCACGAGGGTCACGACCGGTTGCCGCC
This sequence comes from uncultured Planctomycetaceae bacterium, assembly GCA_964430385.1. Classification (GTDB taxonomy): domain Bacteria; phylum Planctomycetota; class Planctomycetia; order Planctomycetales; family Planctomycetaceae; genus CAYSHJ01. Next base: position 1,441 of record CAYSHJ010000548.1, on the reverse strand, counting down.
TGATCCCCGTACCAATCATGGCACCACTCCCAGACGTTGCCATGCACGTCAAACAAGCCCAATCCGTTCGGCAACTTCGTGCCGCTCGGCCACGCGCGATTCCGTGAGTTGACGATGAACACCGCGAAGTCCCGCAATTCCACATCGTCGTTTCCGCAGTTCCACGGTGTCTTTGTTCCGGCCCGGCAGGCGACCTCCCATTCCATTTCCGTCGGCAACCGATACCCGTCCACGTCGAAATCGCTGACCCACTCGTCAGTCTCGACTTCACGATCGCCGTAATCCTTCACCTTCAGTTTCTTCCCCGTCGCTGCGTAGCACGGCGTCAGCCCTTCCTGCCGGCTCAGCCAGTTGCAGTACAACACCGAATCGAACCAGTTGATCATCTGCATCGAGCAGTCATCCGTCGGACTGTAAGCCTTGCCGTTTTGCTCCCATTCTTGCCCCCACTCTAGCGGCTTCTGTTCCGCCGACGTCTTCGGATCGTTCGCGAATGCCAAGAACTGCGCCACGGTCAATTCGCGATTGCTGACGTACGCCGCGCGGCTGAACTCGACCTCGTACGGCTTTTCGACTTGTTGGTTGTTTGCATTTTCCAGTGAGCCTAGTCGATGTTTGCCGGCGGGGACTTCGACGAAGGTCATGCCGACGGAGTTGACGTACCAGCGGCGTGCCGCCGTTGCCGCTGGGATCACGGGTTTGGATTGTTCGGATTTCAGATTTGAAATTTGAGATTTGAAATCCGGTAAGGCGACGCTCCATTGCCGCAGCGTCCAGTCGATGGCGCTGTGGCTGCCGCCGTCCGGAGCAGTGACGAACAACTCTTGCAATACTGATGACAGCGCGTCGAAGTCCGCGATGGTCTCCCTCGGGAAACGGCCGATCGCGGCGACCACGCCGGAACGGAGTGGCTCGTCGGTCGTCGTGGCCAAAACGTCACGCACGGCCGACAAGTCGGCGGGCCAATCTTTCAGCCGCAGCGTGAAGGCCGTTCGCTCCGTCGGGTCCGGACCGAGTTGCAACATCGGACTGACCAGGCTCGGATCGCCGAGATACAACGCCAACGCGGCGTAGCGAACCTTGACGGTCAATGGATCGAGGGCGGAGGGCTGCGGGGTAAGGGACTGGATGCGCTCGGCGATCTTTGCGGTGATTTCGCTGAGAGCGGAATTTCTGGCGAGCCGGCGGGCGTCAGCCCCCGGACGTTCAACGTCAACGACAGCCGCGCCGGAAGTCCGGGGGCTGACGCCGCCCGGCTCGCCGTTAAGATTCGTGGTGTTCGCGATCTGCCGCAAGGCAACGACCATGTTTTTGGCTTCGCTGCCGTCGGCCGTCGGGACGTTGTCCAGAATTGCGTCGCGGATGTCTGACTCTGAAGACAGCCCCCTCACCCCGGCCCTCTCCCCCGATGCGGGGGAGAGGGAGACGGCATCGGCGCCGA
>CAYSHJ010000547.1:0-1735 GCA_964430385.1 uncultured Planctomycetaceae bacterium | reverse complement strand
TGCCCTGGGCTGATATCCTCCGCCCCGTCGGGGCGAACAACAGATGAAACTTGGGCTGGTTCGAGTATCCGGCCAGCGAAAACGATGAGCCCTTTGGAGACCCACCTCGTGAGATTGTCGCACTTGTTCCTCGCTGTGATCGCCCTTGGCGCGAGCGTTCTTACCGCTCAAGAGATAAACGACGGGAAATTTTTCACGCAGAAGCCGGAGATCGCTCCCGCCGCCGGTCAGCCGACTCAGGAAAAAACGGACAAGCCGAAACTCAACGTCTTCTCGGACGGGCCGGCTCCGAATTGGATTTGGGGAGCGGATCAAAACAAAAACTATTTCACGCGGAAGACGTTCACCGGCACGGCGCAGTTCGCGTTTCTGCGAGCGACCTGCGACAACGTCATGACCGTATGGGTCAACGGCCAGAAGGTCGCCGCCAGTGACAGTTGGGAGAATCCGGTTGAGTCGGACATCAAAGTGTTTCTCAAGCCGGGAGAGAATGTGATCGAGGCGGAGATCGTCAACGCGGGTGGCATCGCGGGATTTTGTGCCAAGGTCGCCCTGCTGGGACGGGACGGCAAGGATCGTTTCATCGTGACGGATGATTCGTGGGAAGTGGCCGAATCGCGCGATGCGAAGAAGCGAGTGAAGGCCAAGGTCGTCGCGAAGTTGGAAGGGCATCCGGGCGGAAAGAATTTTGTCGATCCGAACAGCGGAGACAGCGGCGCGCCGCGCGACACGTTCAACGTGCTGCCGGGCTTTCAGGTCGAAAAACTGTTCACGGTGCCGAAAGAAAAACTTGGTTCTTGGGTCAACATCACCACCGACCACAAAGGTCGCTTGATCGTTAGCGATCAGGAGCAGCAGGGGCTGTGCCGAGTCACTCCGCCAGCGATCGGCAGCAACGAAGACACGAAAGTGGAGCGGCTCGATGTGAAGTTCGGCGACAAGCAAGTCACGGGAGCACACGGGCTGCTGTGGGCCTTCGACAGCTTGTACGTCGTCTGCAACGGCGGGCCAGGGAGCGGGCTGTATCGCTGCCGGGACACCGACGGCGACGATCAATTCGACAAGGTCGAGAAACTGCGTGACATCCCCGGCGGCGGCGAGCACGGGCCGCACGCGATTCGGCTCGCGCCAGACGGAAAATCGCTGTTCATCGCGGCGGGCAATCACACGCAATTGCCGTTCAAAGTCACACGCAACACGGACCCGCAGTTGATGGGCGGGCAGCGCACCGAGCAACTGCGAGCGACTCTGCCGGAAGGTTTCTCGTCGCGGTTGATGCCCAACTGGGACGAAGATGTGTTGTTGCCGCGTTATTGGGATCCCAGTGGTCATGCCGCGGGAGTGCTCGCGCCGGGCGGGTGGATTTGCCAAATCGACCCGGAGGGCAAGACGTGGGACGTGTTCTCGTCCGGCTATCGCAACCAGTTCGACTTCGCGTTCAACGCGGACGGCGAGATGTTCGCCTACGACGCCGACATGGAATATGACTTTGGTTCGCCGTGGCATCGTCCGACGCGCGTCGTCCACGCGACCAGCGGCAGCGAGTTCGGCTGGCGCAGCGGCACCGGCAAGTGGCCCAGCTACTACATCGACAGCCTGCCGGAGCTGATCAACATCGGCCCCGGCTCGCCCGTCGGCGTCGAGTTCGGTTACGGCACCAAGTTCCCCGCCAAGTATCAGAAGGCGTTGTTCATCTGCGATTGGACCTACGGCACGATGCACGCCATCCACATCG
>CAYSHJ010000546.1:0-4007 GCA_964430385.1 uncultured Planctomycetaceae bacterium | reverse complement strand
GCGCAAGGCGTCGGCCAACATTTCTTTGTTCGCAAACTCTAGCACACTTCCTGTCGCGATCCCGCGAGCTAATCGCGTGATTTTGACAGAGTCGTTCGCCAGCACGTTCGAGATGAACAGCGCCGTACCGTCTCCTTCGAGTGTGGGGTTGGTCGCCATCACGATCTCGGTCACGCCGTCGCGGCGAACGCGACGGATAAGAGTGTCGATCGTCAGGTGCTCCGGTCCAATTCCTTCGAGCGGCGAAATCCGGCCTTGCAGCACATGATAAACGCCGTCAAACGCTCGCGACGCCTCGATGATCAGCACGTCGCGTGGCTGCTCGACGATGCACAGCACGTGATGATCGCGTCGCGGATCACGGCAGATGCCGCAAATTTCGTCTTCGGTCAAATTGAAGCACTCGCGGCACGGACGCACGAGTGTTTTGACGGCTCGGAGCGAATCGGCAAACTCGAACGCTTCGGCGTCGTCGCACATCAAGACGTGCTGAGCCAATCGCTCGGCAGATTTACGACCGATGCCCGGCAAGCGCGCGAACTGTTCGACCAACCGGCCGACCGCCGGTCCGAACGGATGCTTCGTGGGTTCGAGAAACTGCTTTGCCATGATCCCAACGTCCCTCAGTTGCCGCCGCCTAATCCCAGACCACCCAGCACGTCTTTCATGGCTCCGAGATCAAGCCCTCCGGCCAGTTGCGAGAATTCGCTCGCGGTTGCCGCTTGGACCTTTCGCAAGGCTTCGTTCGTGGCCGAGACAACCAAGTCCTCGATCACCTCGCGGTCTTCCGGCCGCAAGAGCGATTCGTCAATTCGGCACGACAACACTTCTTGGCGGCCGTTCATCTCCACTATCACTAAACCGCCGCCCGCCGCGCCTTGAACCGTCAACTGGCCAAGCCGTTCCTTCATCTCGCTCATCCGCGACTTGGCTTCCTGTGCCTGCTTGACGATCTGCGCTAGATTGGCCAATCCCTTGAACATTTGTGTCGCTCGCTAATCTTTCTCAGGGCGAATGTGATCGAGGATCACCTTCTTCACGACTTTGCCACCAAAGAGTTCCAGCACCTTTTCGACAAACGGGTCGCCGTCGGTGGACAAATCCATCCGGCGTGCGGAAGTCGGCATTGGTGCGGCTTCATCGGCAGCCCCGTCGTCGATCACCGCGAACGCCACTTGAACCGGACGGCCCGCCAACCGAGAGACGGCTTGCTCAAGCTGTCCGCGAACTTGAGGTTGTTCACAGTACGACTTCGCGAAAAGGTAGCTCCTAGTAAAGCCAAGTTCCAGACGGTTTGGCCCGCAAATTGCCACGCGGGACACCCGCCGCAGGTGCGGATCGAAATGATCGCCAACATCGGAAAGGAGTTGCGACCAAAACGCGGATTCCGTTTCCGGATGAAAATACGCGCTTGACGAGCCGTCGGAAATGCTTTCCGGCGAGATTTTCGCCAGAAATTCGCGGGGTTGAGCTACCTCCGCAGAGACTTTGACATTGTGCTCGTCCGATTCGAGCAAGGCTTCCGGCATCTTGATGCGTGTCGCCGCCGGTGTCACCGGAACCGACCCAACGGGAGCTTCGGCGGCGGGAGTCAGTTCCTCGCGGGTGACGGCCTCAGGCTTTTTTTTTTGCGACGGATCGAGGCGCGAAATTTCTTGTTGTCCCCCGTATGTGGCGGGATTTTCGCCCGAGGCCGGTGCCAGCATCGCGTGCGGAGTCGACAACTCCGTCAACAAGGCATTGATGGCTTGCAGTTGTTCGAGCAACGTCAAACGGATGAGCGCCAGTTCGACAAGAGCGCGGCCGAAAGTGGCTCGCTGCATTTTGAGTTTGGCCTCGGACACGATTTGCAAGGCCGCGACGACGGTGTTCAAACCCCAAGTCTGTGCCTGCTTGGCGAGCGTCTCGCGATTGGATTCGGACACGCTCAGTAGCGGCACATGATCTGCGCCGGCCGACAGAATCATGAGGTCTCGCACGTAGTTCAAGACTTGATCAGTCAACTCGCCGAGTTGAGCACCGTCGGACAGTGCCTGGCCGAACAGCGCGAGTGCCTGCGGTCGCTGGCGTGCGATGACTGCGTCGAACAGGCCGATCACACGCTCGTCGCTCGCGGTGCCCAGCAAACGATGGACGTCGGACGCAGTAATCCTGCGGTCGGCACTCGCCAGCAGTTGATCAAACAGCGACTGGCTGTCACGCATCGAACCAGCGGCACGACGGGCGACCAATTCTAGCGCGGCTGGTTCGACTTCCATCTTTTCCGATTCGGCGATCGACGCCAGTCGGGCGATGATCTGCGGCAAGGCGATCGTGCCGAAGTCGCAGCGTTGGCAGCGCGACAAAATGGTGTCAGGAATCTTATTCGGCTCGGTCGTGCAGAAGACAAACTTGACGTTTGGCGGCGGTTCTTCCAGCGTCTTCAGGAGCGCGTTGAACGCCTCCTTCGTCAGCATGTGGACTTCGTCGATGATGTAAATCTTGTACACCGAGCGCATCGACTTGACGCTGACGTTGGCTCGCAGTTGCCGAATGTCGTCGATGCCGCGGTTCGAGGCTCCGTCGATTTCCAGCACATCGACATCACGGCCGGCGGCGATATTTTCGCAAATATCGCACTGGTTGCAGGGAATCGCATCGACGGCGTTGGGGCAATTCAGCGCTTTGGCCAGGATGCGAGCCATCGACGTCTTGCCAACTCCACGAGCGCCGGTAAAGAGGTACGCGTGAGCGACACGCCCCGCTCGAATCGCGTTGCGAAGCAATTGAACGACGTGCTCTTGCCCAATGACTTCCGAGAAATCCCGCGGGCGAAAGCGGCGAGCGAGCACAGTGTACGTGGTCGAAGAGGCTTCCATGTTGCGGCTCAGCTCGGCGGACGGAATGAGTTCGCGCCATGATAGCCGCCACGCGGCGAGCGACAACGTCGCCGTCACGGTCCGCGTGACGATTTCATCACGCGCAGCATGACGGCGACAAAAAGACAGGCGGGGAAGGCGACCTCCTTCCGCACCTGAGAGCACATCGCTTAGGGCTGCTTCGGTTAGGATCTGACCCGGTTCACAAGGTCCCACCGCAGTCAGAGGTCGCCTTTCCCGCCTGACAAAGACGGGGGCATTATCGGGGAATGATTACCAGCGTCAAGGAGGTCAGCGTGGTCGCACGGCAGTTTGATCTTGGATGCGGTCGCTGGGATGCACGATGACTTTGTCGTGTTCGCGCAAACCGGAGAGGACTTCGGCTTCGAGGCCGTTGCGGCGGCCGATTTCGACTCGGCGTTTTTGTGCCAGTTCGCCGTCGACGATGAACACGGCCCAATCGTCTCCCTCGCGAAACAGAGCGCCGGTGGGCACCTTCACCACATCGGGCATTTCCCAGATGACGACCTTAGCCTCGACACGATATCCGTCGCCGAGCGTCGGACGCGCGGCGTAGGGTTCGTCGAACACAGCGATCACGTGGACGCGCTGCTCTTCGACGCCGAGGGACGAAAGTTTCAGAAAGCCTTGCGGTTCCACGAGCCGGACGTGAGCGGTCAGCGGGCGATCGCCGCCCCAGTGTTCCAGCCACACCGTTTGTCCGGGACGAATTTTCACCGCGTCGGTGGAGAGCACGTCGATTTCGACTTCCAAGTCGCGCGGGTCGCCGACTTCAATCAGCGGCGTGCCGACTTGCACGACGGTCTCACTTTCCTGGAGCACTCGCAGCACAACGCCGATGATCGGCGAGAAGAGCCGCAACTGCCATTTCTCGGCGTCCTCGGGCGTGAGCGGCCGCGAACGTAGTAACGCGGCGCGCGCGACTTCCAGTTCGTACTTCGCGATCTCTTCGGAGAACTTCGCCGCGTTGAGTTCTTGGTTTCGCGTTCGTTGCAACATCTCGGCGTCTTCAAGTTCTTGCGAGGCGGACGCCCCTTGGCCTTTCAGTTTCTTCTTTCGATTCCATTCGACCGTCGCCCATTCCAACGCCAGCGACGCGCGTTCGCGAGTCGCCCCGACGTTCTTCAC
>CAYSHJ010000545.1:0-10113 GCA_964430385.1 uncultured Planctomycetaceae bacterium | reverse complement strand
CGCGAAGCGGTTAAGTTCAACGACCAAGGTAAGCGGCACGGACAAGCGGCGCGAGGAACGACAGACGACCAACGCAGCTGAATACTTTCGCACGCCAAAACCCCGCCGCTTGGCCTTGGCCGCTTGACCGTCTTGTGGGGCGGGCTGTTGTTTTGGTTCGTCTTCTTTGACCGTTCGATGGCCTCGCGCAGCGCATCACTTGCGTCGGGTGTATTCGATCGTAAACGCTAGTTGCTCCGTGCCGTCGGCTTGGACCATGTGCATCTTGAATGTGAAATGGTCCTTGTCCTTCGTCTCGGTCGTGTTGCTGAACTTTTGCAGCTTGCCGTCCGGGCCAACCGATTCTCCGGTCATCACCAGCAGCTTGGTCTTCGGATCGTAATTGCCCTCCATGTGCATCGGGCCGCTCGTCCACGAATCGACCCACACACCGACGTATTTCTTCTTGTGCAGGTCGTACCCGTCGAGGCCGTGACCGTGGAACTTGGCTCCCCCTAGTTCCCCCTCAAATTCGCTGGCGAGCCACATCCCGTGGCAGATCGACTTGTAGGTGGCGGTGCATTTCGATTTTTGGCCGCCCATGTCCATGATGGCATCCCAGTTTCCCACCAGTTCCTTGGTCAGCCGCTCGTGTTCGGGACCAGGCTTGGGGATCTCCTGCGCGGACGCGAGCGAGACCGCTAACAGCAAGACGAACGTTCCGAGGATCGTTTTGTGCAACATACCGTTCAGTCCTTTTCATGAAATGCTTAAGGAAATGACTCACCCATTGGCGGACCGCCGTGGCGACGGTGCCACGACGAAATGAGAGGCACGTTCGAGCGGGAGTCTGTATTGGTTTCTGCCGCCCGACCGAGAAGTCAGCTGCGCGTGGCCTAGTTTGGTAGGATCCTTGGCGGTGACTCTTGGAGTTGGCAGGTAGAGTGCCCGAGTATATTCGGGAAGTCAAGTGGCGAGTCTTCCAAGACTGCGCCGCACGTTTCTCCGCGATCATGCACGACTTGACCGTGCGAGAGATATTCCTTTTCGAATATCGCGAACTCAGGATGTAAGGTCGTCTTGCAGCACTTATCGAAAGCGGCTATTACCCTGCCCTCTTCCTGAACTTCAATTCTCCGCCCCTCCCTGCGGATGTCCCGGTCCTCGGGCGAAACCGCGATCCTCCCCTCGTCCATTCCCTCCGAAGCATCGACTATGGTTCGAACTGTTCGACAGACAGCGCTGCTGTTTTGTTGGCGTCGTTGGGCACTGTTGTCTGTGACGTTGACACTGCTCGTCGGCGTCACAGGTTGTTCGTTGGGTGTGATGGCCGGTAAGGCTTTCTTCGGCGACCCGAAGCAGCCGTCGGAGTTTCGGACTCACACGGGCGTCGACTTGACGAAAGCCGAGAAACGCTTGCTGGTCGTTGTCACAACGCCGCAAGCGGTCGAAGGCGAGATGCCGTCGCTGGATTTCGATTTGATCGAGGCCATCACGCAGCAATTGAAGCAGCACGACGTCAAGGTCGTGGACCCGGATAAAGTCGCCAAGTGGATCGATCAAAATGGCGGACGGTTCGAGCACCCCACGGAACTGGCTCAGCAGTTCGATACCGACTTCATCGCCGTCGTCGATCTGGAAACCTTCACGCTCCACGACCCCAACAGCCGGAGTCTGTATCACGGTGACGCCGGTGGACAGATGCAGGTTTACGAGGTCAAAAAAGTCGCGGGGTCTGCACAGGCCCTGCAAGTTTTCGGAGCCTCCTTTCGTTCGCAATACCCGCAGCACGGTCCGGTGCCGATGGACCAACTCTCGCCCAAGATGTTTCAAACGCGATTTCTCAAGCACCTCAGCGAGCGGCTGGCCGCGCGCTTCTACGACTACCGGCTCAGGGACGAGATGTGACTCGCGGAATTCCGAATTCCGAAATCCGAATGACGAAAGAATGACGAATGACGAAGCCCGAACGACTGGATGTGTCTAGCCCGTGCGACGACGAGCCTGCGGATGACCGCGCGATGACGGGCTCGCGGCGGTTGTCGCTCCGGATGCGTGCGGTTCGTTATTCGTCATTACTCACCATCGTCGCGGCGCTGCTGTTACCTCTGACGCTGACCGGATGTCTCAAGCCGCTGATCCTGTTGGGGTATCTGATCGGCGGTCCGCCGTCGATCGAGCCGGACTTCGACGTCAACACGAAGAAGTCAATGACGGCGAAAGACGTCAAGGTGGCGGTCGTCTGCTACGCGCCGTTGGAGGTCAAGTACGATTTTTCAGCGATCGACCACGAACTGGCCAAGTACCTTTCATTCCGCCTGGTGCAGCACAAGATCAAGACGATCACTCCGGATTCGGTGCGCGCGTGGCTGGATGAGAATCCCGATTGGGACGAGCCCTCGGAAATCGGCAAAGCGTTGCAGGTGAAGTACGTTGTTTACATCGACCTCGAAAGTTTCAGTCTCTACGAAGAGCACAGTGCCAACCTGTACCGCGGCCACTCTGAAGGGATGGTCAGCGTGTTTGAAATCGATGAGGCCGGCGATGGTGAGAAAATCTACTCGAGAGAAATCACCTCGCGGTTCCCGTTGGCCTCGCCACGCTCGACGATGGAAGTGGCTTACTCGACCTTCAAGCAGCAATACCTCTCGCGCCTGAGCGAAGAAATCGGCCGCTTGTTTTACGAACACTACAACGGCGACGACATCCCCGACGCGACGTGATCGTCATTTTCAAGCGAAGAAATACACCTTTTCGGCGGTCTTGCGGAGCAGCCAATGGCGATCCTCTCGTGAGACAAAATCCAGGCGGTCACGAACGAGACTGATCGACGCCTTGTAGTTGTTGACGCCCTGAATTTGATACGGCGAGTCGCTGGCCCACATTAGTCTCTGTGGGCCAAAGGTCTCGAACAGCCGCTTGATCATCGGGATCAACTCGTCATGCGGCGGCTTCTTCTGGCCGAGGGCGTAGTAGGCCGAAATTTTGATGCTCGTGTGCTTGTGCCGAGCCAGCCGGCAAAGAGCTTTGATGTCGCTGTCTCGCATCGCGCCATCCACGCCGATGCGGGCGAAGTGGTCGATCACGACCGGCGTGTCCGGATGCCGCTCGCACATCGCGTCGGTGGCAGGTAGGTCCGAAGTGTTGATCAACAGGCACATCGCCTGCCGAGTCTCCGCCCCGGTCTTCCACATTTCGATCATGCCGGGGGTTTCGAGCCAACTGTCTTGTTCCTTCTGAGCACGGATGAACGGCGTGATGCGGAACCCGGTGACTCCTTGCGGCAAGAGCTTCTTCATGGCTTCACCGGCGTGCGGCTTGTGGTCATCGACCATGCCCTGCACGCGGAACAGCTTCGGATGCCGCCGTACCGCGTCGACCAAATACGAGTTGTCGAAGAGGTGATAGACCGAATGCTGAATCAACACAACTCGTCCGACCCCTTCCGGCCGAGCAATCGCCATCAACTCGTCGTCGGTGAAGCTGGGTGGATTAAGGTCTTTCTTCGTCTGACCCTGCGCCAACGGAAACGTGTCGACTTCCGGCGGCCAGATGTGCGAATGCGCGTCGATCCACGGCCGGTCGTCCGTTTGCGCGTCTGCCCCCCCCGTGATTGCGGCCGCACTCATAGCGACCCACGTTTTCAAAGCATCTCGTCGAGTCATATGGATTGGCTGGCTCATGAGGATGTTCACTCCCGCTCTGGATGACTTGATATACTCATCGCCCCAACGCCGCGCGGTAGGTTGAGTTATTTTTCGCCGGCAGACCTTGAGCGAATCACTTTCGCAGGGACTCCGTAGGCGACCGCGCCATCGCCGATGTCGCGAGTCACGACCGCACCGGCCCCAATCACGGAATGTTCACCGATTGAGCGGCCATGCAGAATCACGGCGCCGATGCCAATCGCACTGAAGTCGCCGATCGACACGTTGCCCCCCGTGGCGACGCCTGGAGCCAAACTTACGAACGCTCCTAAGTGGTTGTCGTGATCGACGGAGCTGTTCGTGTTGAGGATCGCGAAGTCGCCAATCGTTGAGTCGCTGTTGATTGCCACGCCCGGCATGACGACACTCCCCGCGCCCAGGCTGACTCCGCGGGCGATCTGTGCTGACGGATGTACCGCGCTCACGAAAGTCAGTTCGGGAGCCAGCATCTTTAGTCGCGTCACGATTTGCGATCGAATCCAATTGTCGCCAATCGCCACGAAGACCGAGTCGACTTGATGTTCGCTCGCCAGACTGACGACGTCGGCCATCGGGCCGAAGACCGAATACCCGAACCAACTTGTTTCCGCCGGTTTGAAGTCATCCAACAGACCGACGACTTGGTGTCGAGCTTCGTTTTCGAAGATGTCCAAAACCACCTTCGCATGCCCCGACGCACCGACCACCAAAACACGATTCATGATGACTCCGTGACAAGCTCGTCCGAATGACGGCGTCTTCTCATCCCCGCATTGTGTTGGCATTGTGTTGGTCGACAATGTATCGAACAGCCGGATCACGTTGGAAGCGTTGATTCGGGGCAAGGCTCAACGCGTATCGTTCCCCAACCGACGTTCGCCACGAAAAAAACCTATTGACCCCACCTGGCGAATTGCCGCATCATCCGGCCGGAAAGGATGCCGAATCATGCCGCGGGGTGTGTTGTCAATCAGCTTCGATTTCGAGATGGCATGGGGGACTCGCCGCTCGGCCGATCCCAATCATGCGCCGGGAATTGAGGGTGTTCGCGACGCTGTTCATGGGTTGCTCGACATCTTTCGGCGTTACGGCATTTCGGCGACGTGGGCCACAGTCGGCCAATTGATGCGGCGGCGCGAAGACCGACTGAGCGGTCCATTTCCGCCGCAGATGCCGGTGCCGCAGCCCAACTGGTTTGACGGCCATTGGCGGGACGGGATACCCGATGTCGACGATCCACGCGGACTGCGGTTTTTCGCGCCGGACATTGTCGAGAAGATTGTCACCTGCCCGGTCTATCAAGAATTGGCGAGTCACACGTTTTCGCATGTCGTGATTGGTGAGCTGGCCTGTACCGAGCAGATCGCCGAAGCGGAATTACGAGCTGTCCAAGAATTGGGTCGAAGTTGGGGCCGCGAAGTTCGCACCGTCGTCTTCCCGCGCAATCAGATCGGGCATCTCGACGTTTTGACGCGAACCGGGCACACGAACTATCGTGGCGTCAACAACGAGTGGTATTACCTCGGCCCACTGCATCCGACGCGGGCGACCAGCGGGATCGTGCGGCAATGTATTCGGTTGTTGCGGCTGGCGGATGAGCTGTTGGCGATCACACCGAAAGTTTTGCGAGCGCGTCGTATCGCCGGCTTGTGGGAGTTGCCGCACAGCATGTTTTTCCCAGGCCGCAGCGGGCTGTCGAGGTCTGTTCCGCCGAGCCGACTGGTTCGCAAAGCCGTCAAGGGCTTGCAGCGCGCGGCCGAGACCGGCGGCATCTTCAGCATGTACACGCACGAGCACAATTTTCTGCCCGACCTCTCCGTGACGCTGCCGATGTTTGAACAGATTTGCCGAGCCGCCGCGGAACTGCGGGATGCCGGGAAGATCGAAATTCTCACGATGGAGGAGATCGCCGATGACCTCGAACACGGACGCAACCTGCACTGGGCCGACGCTGACTTTAGCCCGCATCCGACCGCGCGTTGTCGTGTTGATGGGACCGTCAGCCGGATCGCAATACATCCTCAGCCGGCTGGCGAGCGAAGTCAAACTGCTGGCGGTCGTGAAACAACAGCCGAGCCGCTGGACCAAGCTGCGGCAAATCGCGCGGCGTAGCAAAAAGCTCGGTTGGTTTTACGGCATCGACCGCCTGCTACTGGGAGCGTATTCGCGATTCAAGCTGTGCGGCGCGGCCTCACAAGTCGAGGAATATCGCGCCGTCATGGCGGCCGGTTCGTTCCGCCCGGATTGTCCGATGCAGACCGTTCGATCGATCAACGATCCGCGCGTGGTCGCCTTACTGACCGATATAATGCCCGATTTAGTCGTGGTTCTCGGGACCGAGATCATCCGCGATCACGTCCTCACCGCCGCGCCGCGATTCATCAACGTTCATGCCGGCATCACGCCGTTGTATCGCGGCAGCCACGGACAGTTTTGGGCCGTGATGAATCAGGACTTCGAGCAGATCGGCGTCACGCTGCACATCGTGGATCGTGGCATCGACACCGGCGGCATCCTTGGCCAAGCTCGCTTCGGCTTTGATCCCAATCGCGACAACTTTTTGACGTTGCTCGCCAAGTCGAGTTTTCACGGAGCCGAACTGATCGTGAATTGGATCGCAAAGCAAGCGGGAAATTTTCAACACCTGACAGTGCTCAGACCGCCGCCGGGAAACAGTCGGCTCTATTATTCACCCGGCCTGCGCGACTATCGGCGATTCGAAGGACTGGCACAAATTCAGAAAGCGGCCTGCCAGAAAGCGGCATGACGGTCGCAGAAGGCCAACTGTGCTCCACGGACGGACTCGTGTTGAGCCGTATTTCGTAGTCTGTTACAAGGCCGCGCGTCGTCGACGGCGTGCGAGAGACTCGGAGAGAGCCGATGGAGCGAGTGCGGCTGGGCGTGGTGATCAATGGAACGGGCGACGGCGGAGCCGAGCGGATGCTCGCTCGTGTGCTGACTCGGCTGCGGCCGGATGAGTTCGACGTCAAAGTGTTTTCGTTGAACGAGTTTGGAACGTCGGGGCAGCAACTGACCGATGCCGGCATCCCGGTCCACGCGATGGAACTGCTCAAGCGACGAGTGAATCCGCTTGATATCGCCGTCCTGGCGCGCGAGCTCAAGCGGTTCCAGCCGGATGTCGTGCAGTGCTGGATGTACCTCGGCAATCTTTATGGCGGTCTGGCGGCGAAGCTCGTGCGGCGTGATTTGCCCGTCATCTGGAACATCCGCCACAGCACGCTCGATCCGCACCTCGATTCGCGCTCCCTGCGATTCTCCGCGTGGATTGGCGGCAAGCTGTCACGCTGGGTGCCGGACCGCATCGTGCTGAATGCCGAGGGCGCTCGCGCGGCGCATCGGCAAGCTGGCTATGTGGACGACAAGCTGGAAGTCATTCCGAACGGTTTCGACATCGGCGTGTTTCGTCCCGATCCGGCATCACGGCAACGAATTCGTGAGGAATTGAGCATCACCAACGACACGCCGCTGGTCGGCATCGTGGGACGCTTTCATCCGCACAAGGATCATCGGACGTTCGTGCAAGCGGCCCGCGTGGTGGCCGATCGAGTGCCGAGCGCTCATTTCGTCCTGGTGGGCTATGATCAGGTTTACACACTGTCGGACGTCTGGAGTTGGATCGACGCGGTCGGCCTGCGCGAGCGGTTTCATCTGTTAGGGCTGCGGAGTGATGTGGCGGCCATCGACGCGAGTTTGGATGTCGCGGTCTGTTCGTCGACCACGGAAGGCTTTCCGAATGTCGTCGGTGAGGCGATGTCGTGTGGTGTGCCCTGCGTCGCGACCGACGTCGGCGAATGCGCAGAGATCATCGGCGACACGGGCGGGATTGTGCCAAAGCAAGACCCGCAACGGCTGGGCGAGGCGATTGTCGAGTTGCTGGTATTGCCGCACGAAGCTCGTGCGGCGTTGGGCCAAGCGGCGCGAAGGCGAGTCGTCGAGAGCTATGACATCGTCAAAATCGTGGCACGCTATCGGCAACTGTGGCGCGAGGTGGCTGGCGTTTCGGAGCCGGCATCGGTGGCGGTGACGCGTCGGGCCGCCTGAGCCAGGTTGGGAATGGTTGCGTGACGCGGCACAATTGCTTCCGCGGGACGTCGGGAAAAACCACGGCCAGGCAGTCTTCAAGCTGCGATGCGATCGGTTTCAATCGACGATTGGCCTGGCTAAACTCGCCGGTCTGCGGTTGGTCCATTGGCCCTCACTTGCTCTCAGGAGACGTCATGATGCAGAGCCACTCAACGTCCTGTCCGGATTGCGAATCGTTTGACCGTCGCTCGTTTATGAAGACTGCGGGTGCGGCGACGCTGGCCGGAGTGGCGCTACCAATGCTGGTCGGGCAGTCCGGCCTGTATGCCGCGCCGAGCGCTAAGAGCACTGCGGAAACCGCCGTCGGCCGGTTTTACGAGTCGCTGTCGGCCGAACAGAAGCAGGCCATCTGCTTGCCGTTCGAGCATGAACTGCGGCGACGGATCAGCGCGAATTGGCACATCACAAAACCTGCGATTGGCGACAGTTTTTACAGTGACGAGCAACAAAAACTCATCAGTGACATCGTCCGCCATGTCACGTCCGAAGATGGCTATCAGCGCTTGCTGAAACAAATGGCCGATGACAGCGGCGGCATTGAAAGCTACAGCGTGGCCGTATTTGGTGAACCAGGAACCGGCGCGTTCGAATGGGAACTGACTGGCCGGCACCTCACGTTGCGAGCCGACGGAAACAGCGTGGACAAGGCCGCCTTCGGTGGCCCCATCGTCTATGGACATGGCGCCGAGAATCCCAAGGCGAACCTGTTCCATTACCAGACGCAGCAAGTCAACGACGTCTTCCGAGCACTGGATGCCAAGCAAACAGAACAAGCGTTGGTCGCAAAGGCTCCGAGCGAATCGGCCGTCGCGCTTCAGGGGGAGAAGGGAACTTTCCCAGGCATTGGTGTTGCTCAACTCAGTGCAGACCAGAAGCAACTCGTCACCAAGACGATTCAGGTCTTGCTCGCTCCGTATCGGCCGGAGGACGTTGACGAAGTCATGGAGATCCTCAAAGCCACGGGCGGTGTCGACAAACTGCATATGGCTTTCTACCAGCAAGAAGACCTGCAAGACGACAAGGTCTGGGACATCTGGCGCGTCGAAGGCCCGTCGTTCGTCTGGCACTTCCGCGGTGCCCCGCACGTCCACGCCTACATCAACATCGGCATGGCGAGCGCAGCGACAACGGCCGGCAAAAGCTAGTATCAACGTGGCCGAGGCGGTTCGCCTGTTTTCCCTTCGCCAGAAGGGCACAGGCGAGTTGCGCGTGTCACGGGAGCGAAAGCGAAAACATGTCCACGGCGACCTTGCCCAGCGTGCAACCGACGCGACTGCGATTCGGCCCCGACGATGCCGGACGACGACTGAGCGCGGCGGAGTTCGCGAGCGCGCAGTTCGCGGCGCCGTTTCAATACGAACGCGTTCGCGGGAGGTTGGTCGTCATGGCTCCAGCCGGACCGGATCATCGGTTTGTGTCGCGTCCGTTCCGCCGAATGCTAAACGTTTTTTGGCATGAGCATCTGAAGCTCGTCGAGGACGTCGATATCGAGGGCTGGGTCGCGACATCCCCGGACGACGACCGCATTCCAGACATCTGTGTCTATCTGCATGGAAACGACTCACAACGAAAAGTTCCCGACAGAGTGCCAGCGATCATTTTCGAATTTGTCAGCCAAAGCCGAGCCGATCAGGAACGGGATTACATCCACAAGCGCGCCGAGTATCACGCCATCGGCGTCAAGGAGTACGTGATCGTGGACCGCTTCAAGCGTTCGGTGCTCGTGCTGACCTGGCAGCCCGATGACTACGCCGAGCGAACGCTTGCGGAACACGATGTGTATTCCACGCCGCTGTTGCCCACGCTCGCCATTCCGCTCCAAGAAGCCTTCAGTGACGCGGCGACTTGACGTTGTCTGCTGACTGCGTCAAGTCAGGGATTCGGCGAATGCGGTCGAACATTCGATCGCACCGCGTCACTTGACCAGCGCGACCTTCAAATCGAACGCTTGCGAAAGCAACTCAACCTCGAATCACTGCGTTCCCGCGACAGCAACGTCCGGCGCGACCAGCGTCCGCAGGAATGACAGCACGCGAGTTTGCTCGTCCTTGCTCAATTGGAAAAACTTGATCGCGGCTCCCGGCGTTGCTTGACCAGATCAGATTCGACCGACCGCCATCACTGATGTTGCACGCCGCGTGGCTGACGCTCGCGAGCGGATCGTGGGCTGCGATAAGATGCTGGCCTTGAATCTCAATTCCCATTGGCCAATTATCAGTAATCGGAGGTCACTCGCGACGGGGGGCGGCGTCTGACTCTCAGTAATCGGAGGTCAGGCGAGTCTCAGTAATCGGAGGTCAGTAAACTGCCAAGTAGTTGTTTGTTTTCAATCACACCAGGAGTT
>CAYSHJ010000544.1:0-3012 GCA_964430385.1 uncultured Planctomycetaceae bacterium | reverse complement strand
CGCCTTGCCATCAGACACCTCCTGGTCCCCGCGCTCCCATCCGCCGTCACACGACAGCAAACTCGCGCAGCCACAATCCAGGAGGTAGAGATATCATGTCCTCTGACAATGCGCCAGCCTATTCAACTTACCCAGCTATGCGCGCTGGCCGTGCGATCAGCCCTGAGTGGCGCAATGCGCGTTCCGGCTTCGATCACGGTTCTTGAGTTCTTAAGCGGCCAATCCCGAACGTCACCCCGACCGGGAGTCAGGGCCTCGTCTTCTTCCCCGGCAGATTCCGCAAAATCGTCAACTTCGGAAAGGTCTCACGCCGATAAAACGAGCGGAGGCGAGACGTCGCCTCACGCCGCGGTGCGGCGGAGCGACCCCGATTCCATCCAGTCGCACCGCGCAAACTCCCGCAGGCGTGCGAGTTCATTCGAGGACGATCCCGCACATTGGCGAGTTATGCCTCAGGGAGGAGTAATACTGCGCTGTAGCCAGAAGCGACGGAACGATCAGATTCCGTGGCGGGCTTTGGCGCGGATCGCGCTCTGCTACCTATTCGTGGCAACGTCCGCAGAATCGTTGAGAGCCAATGAACCGGTCTTAGAGAATCTGCGGCAACTTCAGCGGCAATTGGCCGAACAACAGGAAGTGATCGAGCAACTTCACCGCCAATCGGAACTCCAACAACGGCAACTCGACGGACTTCGGCAGAGCTTCTCCAGCGAGGAGACGCCGGGATTGCAGGTGGCGGAGTTCACGGATCGTCCCCGGCCCGCTTCCAGCGTCGCTCCACAAGGTCCGCGCGGGTTGCAGTACGGCTATTCTGATGGGTTCTTTGTGACGAGTCCCGAGGGCGTGAAGATCGGAACGAAGGACGCTCCATTCTCGATGAAGGTCAACGTTCGGATGCAATTGCGGCATTCGTACTTCAGCTCGGAGGGGCCGACTCGCGACGAGAACAACTTGGAGTTCGAGCGGGCGTTTCTGATCCTCACCGGCAGCGTCTTCACTCCGGACATTGCGTATCACATCAAGATCGATGGGGATAGCGATGAGATGGAGGGACTCGACCTGTTCGATGCGTATGCGACCTACGACGTGGGGCACGCGCTGCTGGAATGTTCGCCAGGCACGTTTGGAGTCAAGGCCGGCAAGTGGAAGGTGCCTTTCCACCGAGCACGTCAGGAGAGCGGTTTCAATTTGCAGTTCGTCGATCGCGCGATGGCCAGCGAGTTCTTCGATCTCAACCGCAGCATCGGTGTCGGGTTGTTTGGAAGGACGGAGATCTTGCCTCGGCCGGTGAACTGGGAGGCGGCCATCCTGAACGGATTTTTCACACAGCGATTCCTACCCGGCCGCGCGGGAGAATTGGATCGCAACTTCGCCACGGCGGCCCGTGTGTCTTCGGACCTGCTGGGCGAATATGGCAAGGATGGCGAGCCGGACTTGAGTTTTCACGAGTGCCCCGCCGTGCGAGTTGGGGCGGCTTTCGCGTACACGCGGCTCAACAAACTCGATGGCCTGCGCGAGTTTTCCGTGCCCCGCGTGGTCGATACCGGAGCCCCGCTGGCCAGCATACTCCCGGCCACGACGACCGAGTTCGACGAGTTTCTCTACGCCGTCGACGCGAACTTCAAGTACCAGGGCTGAGCCTGCTGTCCGAGTACTACTTTCGCTCGATCTCAGGCTTCTCCGGGTTTCCCGCGGATGACTTGTTCGATCACGGTTTTCTGCTGCAAGCCGGTTACTTCATCGTCCGCGAGAAGCTGGAGCTCGCGGCGCGCTGGTCACGCGTGGTCGGGAATTCTGGCACGCTGGGTGGTCCCGACAGGAGTGCGGACGAGATCGCGGGCGGCATGACTTGGTACATCCGGAACCAGAATCTGAAGCTGGTGACCGACGTGACGCACCTCAACGGGGCGCCCGTCAGCAGCTCGGCCACGAACATTCGTCCCCGCGATGAGGGCTGGTTGTTCCGCACTCAGTTTCAAGTCATGTTTTAGACCTCGCACGGCCTTGCATCAGCCGTTGAGCGCTTGCTCACGGTTCTCGCTTTTATCCGAGAACCTTGATCGACAGCCGGCTTCTTGTGGCGATCGGAAAATCTCCGTTATGATGGACGGAGCCACAGGGAGACTTGATTCATGGATTCGCGCGTCGGCATTCCACGGAAATCAGGGGCCAATGAACCTTCGGCAATGTCACGATCGGCACTCTGGAACAAACTGAAATGGGGGCTGTTGGTTTCGATCGCGTTGCTCCCCATCGGGCTGCTGGCACTGTTTTCGTTTCGCTTTGCGGCCGGATCGGTGCGGCAATTGGTGCGGGCGAATAACCAAGCCGCGGCGACGATCACGGCCGAGCTGGTAAGTCGCGACTTGGAGAACAGCTTAAACCTGGCGCAGACATTCGCGGCACTCCCCGGATTGATCGAACAGGTGGAACTTCACGACGAGGAAGGTGTGCGGCGTCACTTGAAAGTTGCCGTGGAAACCAACCCGCGCGTCGATCGGGCGTTCGTGCTCGATCCGCAGGGCCGGCTCTGGAGCGACTATCCTCGCGCACCTGAATCGCTGGGCCAAAACTTTTCGCATCGCGACTACTTTCGCGGGGTCTCGCAACGCTGGGCGCCGTATGTCTCGGAGGTGTTTCAGAGGCAGGCGGCTCCCAAGCCATTGGTGGTGGCGCTCGCGGCTCCGGTGCGAAACAGCGAGCAAGTCGTGACCGGAGTGTTGGTCTATCAGTATCGCCTTGAGGGAGTGACGGAATGGCTCAAGCAGATCACCGTGGGGACGAATGGCTATGTGTTCGTGTTGGATCACACGGGAACAGTGGCAGCGCATCCGAAGCTTAACTTGCAGGAGCGGAAGTACAGTGAGTATGTGGCCATTTGAAAACTTCGGATTGACATGGTATTGATGGTCTGGTCGAAAGCTGCGTTTTTCTTGCGCGTTGTCGCGGGGAATGTCCGTGGCTGATCTTCAGGGAGGAAGATGATGTCGATGCAGACTGTGAGTGAGAACT
>CAYSHJ010000543.1:0-2105 GCA_964430385.1 uncultured Planctomycetaceae bacterium | reverse complement strand
GAGACCAGCCAACGCACCGTCTGCCGCCACGACTTTTCGAGATCGCTCTGCGTGTGATCGGTGCGGCGCAGATTCCAACGCCACAGATCGCCGATCAACAGCGCCGCCGTGCGGCCTCGACCGAATTGCTGCACGACCAGGGCCGGGCGGATGGTTCCGTCCGCCGAGGTCACCTGCGCGAGCACCGACGCTCCAGGCTTAATCGCCTGCACACCATTGAGGCTTTTGAATTCCGGCATCGACGCGAGACGTTTCTGTTCGTCTTGTTCGTTGGACCGCACGCGGACCCATGGCTGCAACCAGCCGTCGCGAGTCAGCAGCAGCCGATAACCGGCGTCGGCTGAGGCGGTGGCCGCGTCGCCTCGGTCCAAGTAGACCGGCAACATCTCGCCGACAGCCGCTCGCTGATAGCCCCCTTCGAAGAACGAGTGATTGCCGCCGAGCATCAACAGCCCGCCGCCGCGCCGGCTAACGAACTGCTGCAACAGCGACAGTTGTTCCTGCGTGAAGAACGCGGCTTCGATGTCGTCCAAGACGACAGCGTGAAATCGGAACAGGTCTTCAAAGTTCTTGGGGAAGCCGCCGCGAAGCTCGTCTTGGTTCTCGGTTCCCAGTCGCAACAGGACCGGTTCGTCGTATTGTTCAGCCTGTTCGTCTTTGTTGCCGAAGCCGCGAAACAATGGATTGGTTCGCTCCCCAGACCGACTGAGAAACGTAAACTTCGGCTCCTTCTTGGCGATTCGCACCAGGCTGAACAGTTTGACTTCGTCGTCCTCGTCCAGTGCCCGGCGCAAGAACTTGAACTCCCAATTCGGCCGCCCGCCAACATACAGCACGCGGAACGGCCCGCCGCCGCGGTCGACCGTCACGATCCGACGATTGTTGGCGAGCGTCGCTTCCTGCGATTCGTTCGTAGTCCCGCCTTCAGGTGGTGTCTTGTCATTCGGCCGCCTGAAGGCGGAACTACGAGCTTCTTCGCCGCGCAAAAACGCCTGCACGGTGTAGAAGCTGACGCCGGATTTCTCCGGCCGCAGCAGAAACCTCTGCACGGACGGCTCGCCGTCAATGATCTTCTCGACTTTGCGACGCTCGACTTCCTCGCCCGCTTCGTTCAGCAGCCGCACGCCAACCTCTTTGCCAGAGACTGCGTGCCCTTCGATCGTCGCCATGATCGTGACCGGTGCCGCTTCAAAGTTGGTCTGGCTGACCGTCACATGCGACACGGACAAATCGACCAATCCGCTGTCGGCCCCGATTGCCACGGGATACACCGGCGGAAGTTTCTTCGTATCGAGAGCCACGTCCGACAAATCCGTGGCATTTCCATCAGTCAGCAACAGGATGCCGGCAACCGCCTGTCCTCGAAAGCGATCGGCCAGCGCCGCCAGAGACCTGTTCATCGCCGAAGCTTCGCCCTCGAGCGTCAGCTCGGCAAACGTCTTGACCGGCCGCAGACTCGTATCGAACACATAGCGCCGCACGTCGAAGTCTTGTCCCAACCGCGCGAGCCACGCCGACTCATCCGCCAACCGCTCACGCACGACCTGCCCGCGCGACGGGCCGCCGTCACCGTCAGACAATTGCAAACTGCGGCTGTTGTCGGCAACGATGAGAAACAAATTGCTCCCCGGTCGCGGCCGAGTCCCCGTGAACAGCGGCTCCACCAAACACACCGCCAGAGCAATGACGCCGATCCCTTTGAGCAACGCCGCCAGGCCCCGTACCCACGATAACGATCCCGCACGGCGATACGACCAAACCAGCACAGCCAGTGCGACCACCGACAGCAGCACGGTCCCACCTAGCCAGTGACGCGCTCCCAGTGTCACCTCGGCCAGTATTATGAACTCGTGGATAATCACTGAGCCGACCCTCAAAAATCACCCATCGTCAGTTGCAACGGCACGGTTGCCAGATAGATACTCGTCGAGCCTTCGTGTGACGAGTAATAGCTGACGAGCATATTTTCAACGGCCCGACAGGTCATTGGAACGAGGCGGTGTAGCGGGCTTCTAGTTGGGCGAGGAGCATGGGGCGTTGTTTCTTGGAACGCGCTCGTTTCATGGTGTGACGGCGGCAGAGCGCAGTTTGTTCGCTCGCGGGGC
>CAYSHJ010000542.1:0-12176 GCA_964430385.1 uncultured Planctomycetaceae bacterium | reverse complement strand
GCCACGGATGAAACACGGATTGAACACGGACTTGGATGCAATCCGTTGGTTGTTCGGATCCGTGTTCAATCCGTGTTTGATCCGTGGCTTAATTGACTTCCAAAACTTTGTCAGAAAAACATCGCCTTCGGCGATAACGATATAGAGTCGAACGATGCAGGTTTCTCTCTTGTAAGGTGACACCGATGGCGATGTCAGGCGAAGAACATGTTCCCGACTCGATCGCGACTTCCGCTTCGCCACCGCGAGGGGATTTGTTTGACCCCCACATGTCACCGCTGCGGAGCCAGACGACAGACTCGGTGCCGCAGATTCTGTCACAGTTAGGCGTCTCGTTATTCGTGTCGACGTATCAGGCCGGGTACGTCGTGGCCGTACGCGCGGCGGACTCGCAGCAACTCAATACGCACTTCAAATCGTTTCCGCGTCCGATGGGACTCGCACATTGCGGCGGTCGGCTGGCGATCGGCACGGATCGGGAAGTGGTCGAGTTCTGGAACATGCCGGCGGTCAGCGAACGGCTCGAGCCAAAAGGTCTGGTCGACGCCTGCTTCATCCCGCGTAAGAGTCACTTCACCGGGCACATCGACATTCACGAGCTGGCCTGGGGATGGGAAGAAGTCGAGAGTCGAGAGCTGAGAGTCGAGAGCCGTGCAGAGAGTGTCGGCTGCTCGGAGCTCTCGACTCTGGACTCTCAACTCTCGACTCTCTGGTTCGTCAACACGTTGTTTTCGTGTCTTTGCACGTTGGACGCCGAACACAGTTTCGTGCCGCGGTGGTGGCCGAAGTTCGTCACCGCGTTGGGACCGGACGATTGTTGTCATTTGAACGGCCTGGCGATGCGCGACGGCCAGCCGGCGTTTGTCACGTGCCACTCGATCGGCGATACGAACCAAGGTTGGCGCGAGCACAAAAAGGACGGCGGAGTGCTGATCGACGTCGCCAGTGGCGAGACGGTGCTGAAAGGACTGGCGATGCCCCATTCGCCGCGCTGGTACGACGACCGGCTGTGGGTGCTCGAATCGGGCGACGGCAGCTTGGGCACGGTTGATTTGAAGACCGCCCGTTATGAAGCGATCACGCAATTCGACGGCTTCACGCGCGGCCTGAGCTTCTGCGGCCCATTCGCCTTTGTGGGCTTGTCGCAAGTCCGCGAGTCCGCCGTTTTCAGCGGCATCCCGATCGCCGTCAGGTTGCAAGACAAAGAACGCATCTGCGGAGTCGCCGTCGTGCATGTGCCATCGGGACGCCAAGTCGGCTGGGTCCACTTTCAAGACGCCGTGCAAGAAGTCTTCGCCGTCGAGGCTGTGCCGCATCGCTACCCCGACCTGCTGGAAGCGACCGACCCGATTGTGGCTTCGACTTACTCGCTCCCTGACGAGGCGCTCCGGTACGTCCGCCGAGAGTAGCCGTTTACGTCCGGTGCCTGACCCCAAGCTTGGGGTGAGTTTGTCTTACTGGTGAAAAAAGGCTGACTGACAAGACTGGGAAAAACAAAGCGATTGGTTTGCCGGCTCATTGGCCGATTCCACCCGCCAAGTTTCGGTATCCGGAAAACTCATATCTTAATCAGCCATGAACTTTGTCGATCAACACAAGGAGACTTATCGCTGCGCTGACGTTGTCAGTTTTGCGAGTCGGGCAAGGAGGCCCTCATGTTGCGGGACTTTTGGCGGACTCTGTTTCGGCGTCGCGATCGGCAGGGAATCAAGGGCCGCCGACGCTCACCTCGGCCGGAGCAGACGCCATCGCACGTCGCCCGCTGGACACCGTCACCCGGTCTCTGCCCGGTAGTCGAGTCGCTGGAAAGCCGAGCGCTGTTAGCCACGATCACCGTGACCAGTCTGGCGGACACTGTCACCAACGATGGGCAAGTCACTCTGCGCGAAGCGATCCAAGCGGCCAACACCGACACGACCGTGGACGGAGTCACCGGCAGCGGCGCGGACACGATCCAATTTGCTTCGTCACTGACGGCCGGCGCCCCGGCCATAATCACGCTGGGCGGGACGGAGTTGGAAATCAGGTCGGATACGAGCATTCTCGGACCAGGAGCGGATCGACTCGCGATTGATGCCAACCAGGCGTCACGCATTTTCAACGTGAGCTTGCCCAGGAGCGTACTCATCCATGGGCTGACGATCACGAATGGGCGAAATGCGACCGGCGGTGGCATTCAGAATCTCGGGAACCTGACACTGCGGCAGTCCATCGTCTCCCACAACACGGCCTTTGGTGGCGGCGGCGGCGGGATCGTCAATGGTACGGGGGGGATCTTGACGGTCGATCAATGCTCGGTCATCGACAACCAGCAATCGGGAGGCAGCGGCGGCGGGATCGGCAGTTATCGGGGTACGTTGACGATTCTCCGCAGCAACATTAGCGGAAACGTGGGAGGTCACGGCGGCGGTGTCGTCAGCTATTACGGCGTTGGAACGCTGACGATCGCCAACAGTACCATCAGCGGAAACATCGCGGCCGGTTCGGGCGGAGGCATCAAGGCCGTGGGGCCGAACTCCGGAGCGCAGGCCATCGTCATCACACACAGCACGATCAGCGGCAACACCGCGATTGGCAACGGCGGCGGCATCGAGGCCTATAGTTTCTCGAGTCTGAGAATCTCTCAGAGCACGATCGTTGGGAACACCACCGCCAGCATTGCCAGCGGTGGCGGGGTTCGACTGTCAAATCCCGGTGGTACGACGCTTACCAACACGATTGTCGCCGGGAACAAGCGTACCGATGGCACCGCCGACGATCTGGGCAGCGGCGCGACGCTGTCATCAAACTCCAAGAACAATCTGATCGGCGATCCGAGTCACGCGGCGGGTTTGACCAACGGAGTGAACGGGAACATCGTCGGCATGAGCAATGGCACCGGCGGGAGAACGTTACTGAATCTGTCGACGGTCCTCTTCCCAGTAGCGACCAACTTTGGCGGCCCGACCGCGGTGATTCCGCTGCTCGTCGGCAGTCCCGCGTTGGACGCGGGCAACAACACGCTGATTCCCGTGGACGTGGCCGATTCGGACGGCGACGCGAACACCACCGAGGCCGCGTCGTTTGATCAACGCGGCAGCAGTTTCACTCGCGTCTTGAATGGGACCGTGGACATCGGCGCGTTCGAGGGAATCATCCCCGGCACGGCTGTGGCGTTGACCATCGCTCAACCGAAGGTCAAGGAAGACGGTTCGGACAATCTGGTGTTCCAGTTGACGCGGTCCAGCAACACAGGCTCGTTGACGGTCAACTTCGGCATCAGCGGTTCGGCAACGCTCAGTGACGACTTCACCACGACTGGGTTTTCGGGCAGCACTGGCTCCGTGACGTTTGCCGACAGCTCGTCCACGGCCACTGTCATTGTCGACCCCACCACCGACGCGAACTTCGAAGACAACGATACGGTCACGCTCACGCTGACCAGCGATCCCAGTTACACGATCAGCGTGTTGAGTTCCGCGACTGGCACCATCGCCAACGACGAAGTCATCGTGGTGGACACCTTGGAAGACACGGACAATGGCAACCGCACAGCCAGCGACTGGTCGTTGCGTGAAGCGATCCTGCTGGCGAACTCCAATCCAGGCGCCGACACGATCGTGTTCGATCCGGTGCTCACATCCGGCGGCCCGGCCACGATCACGTTGACGCAAGGCGAACTCACCGTCACCGATGATCTGGCGATTCGAGGACCAACGGACAATGGGTTGACGATCAGCGGCAACAACGCCTTTCGAATCTTCCGAGTCGAGGACAAAACGTCCGCCGACAAGGTCGTCTCGCTCCGCAATCTCACGTTGACGGCCGGTCGGTCAGTGGACGTTGGTGGTGCCATCGACAACGGAGAAGAACTGACGGTTGCGTACTGCACGATCTTGGGGAATTGGGCACAAGGCGATGGCGGCGGCATCCATAGCCGTCGACTGTTGACGGTCGACCAGAGCACGATTACCGGAAACTCGACGGCGTTTCGTGGCGGCGCGATCTTGAACCGCGGCGGCACACTTACGGTCCGCCAAAGTACGATTGTCAACAATTCAGCGACGAACAAAGGGGGTGGCCTGTTCCTATACGGCGGTTCGGTCGACGTCAGGAACTCCATCATCGGTGGCAACACCCGAATCAGCGGCGTTCAGAGCGACGTCGAAGGAGACAATCTCGGCGCTTCGTCGCGCAACAACATCATCGGTTCGCCGACGCTGGCGGGCGGGTTGACCAACGGCGTCAACGGCAACATCGTCGGCACGGCCAGTGGCACCGGCGGGCCGACGGCGATTGATCTCGCGGCCGTGCTGAACACCACGCCGGCGTACAACGGCGGGTCAACGAAAACGTTCGCTCTGGTCAGCGGCAGCATCGCCATCGACGCGGGCGACAACGCTTCGCTGTCCGCCGACGCCTTCGATCGCGACGGCGACGGCAATCCGACCGAAGCCGATCCGTTCGACCAGCGCGGCACGGGCTTCGCGCGAATGCTGGGCAGTCGCGTGGATATCGGAGCGACCGAGTTCGGGTCCGTGGATTTGTCATTGCCGGCCGTGACCGTGGCCGTGAGTCCGTTGTCGACGCCGGAAGACGGCGCGGACAACTTGATCTTCACGTTGACGCGCACTCAGACGACCGGCCCGTTGACGGTGAACTACCGGTTCGGCGGCACGGCGACGGCGGGAACCGATTTTGGCGGCGGCATCACCGGCTCCGAGACATTCGCCGACGGCGCGAGCACGGCCACAGTGACAGTTGATCCCCTGGAGGACACGTTTGTCGAAGCCAACGAAGCCGTGTTGCTCACAATCCTGGGCGGCGACGGTTATCGCGTCGGCACGGCAAACGCGGCGGCCGGCACGATCACCAACGACGACACCACGTTCATCGTGGACACGCTCGTCGATGAAAGCGACGGCAACTTCAGCCTGGGAGACCTATCGCTGCGCGAGGCCATCGAACGGGCGAACGCGCTGTCCGGCAGTCAGCGAATCGCGTTTGCCTCCGCGCTGACTTCCAGCGGCCCAGCCACGATTACGCTCAACGGAACGCAATTGTCCATCGTCGATGACCTGGCGATCGTCGGACCGGGAGCCGACCGGCTCACCATCAACGCCAACAACTTCTCGCGCATCTTCAACATCAACGACCCTTTCAATCAAAGCCACAACAACATCCCCCCCTTCCGAAACGTGTCGATTAGTGGACTGACGCTCACGGGCGGCAAGATCTCTGACCGAGGCGGTGCCATTTATACCAACGAGAACCTGACCCTCTCGGAGGTCACGATCCGAGGAAATTCGTCCGAACGCCAGGGCGGCGGAATTGTCAGTGTGGCGAACCTCACCGTCGACCGCAGCACCATCAGCGGCAATACCGCCGCCAGCAAAGGGGGCGGCATCTCGGCATACGGGACCATGACCATCCGTCAAAGCACCATTAGCGGGAACAACGGCGGCAATCGCGGCGGTGGAATTCATACGTATGGCTCGCTGACCCTTAGCCAAAGCACGGTCGTCGGCAACACGGCCACTTTTGGCGGCGGCATCCATCGCTACAACTCGAACACGTCTCCGTTGACGCTGACCAACACGATCGTCGCCGGAAACAAGACGTCCAGCGGGACCGCGACTGATCTCTCCATCGGCAGCAGCCTCACCTCAGCGTCGCATCACAACTTGATCGGCGACACCGCGACCGCGGGCGGATTGACCAACGGCGTCAACGGCAACATCGTCGGTCGGTCGCTCTCATCGGTGCTGAACACGACGCTCGCGAACAACGGCGGACCAACGCTCACGCACGCCCTCATCACCGGCAGCCCGGCGCTCAACGCCGGAGACAACGCCGCTCTGCCGGCCGACACGTTCGATCTCGACGGTGACGCCAACACGACCGAGGCGGTTCTGTTCGATCAACGCGGCTCCGGATTCGCCCGAATGTCCGGCGTGGCAACCGACATCGGAGCAGTCGAGTTCGTGACGGCGCCGACCGTGACGGTGGCCGTGTCTCCGGCAAGTACGGCCGAGGACGGTTCAGGCAATCTGGTCTTCACGTTCACACGCGACGTCTCGACAGGATCACTGACGGTGAACTTCAGCCTGACGGGGTCGGCGACCTCCGGGACCGATTACTCGACAAGTGCAACCGGCTCGGTGACGTTCGCTGACGGAGCGAGCACAGCCACGGTGACGATCGATCCCACGTTGGACGGCAACGCCGAAAACGACGAGACGGTCGTCGCCACAGTGCTGAGCGGCACGGGTTATCAAGCCGGTTCCACCAGCGCGGCAACCGGGTCAATCCTCAACGACGATGCCTTCCCAACCCTATCGATCACGGCGGCCAGTGCGTCGCAGGCGGAAGGCAACAGCGGCAGCACGCCATTCACCTTCACGGTCACTCGCACAGGCGACACCAACGGCAACACGAGCGCGAGCTTCACCGTGAGCGGCAGCGGAGCCAACGCGGCGACTGCGAACGATTTCCCTCTGAGCAGCGGTACGAACTTGGTGGTCAATGGCGGCTTTGAAGCCGGCAACACAGGCTTCACGTCGGCGTACAGCCTCTACAGCACCGGCACCCTCAGCGAGGGCTTTTACGCGGTCACGACCGATCCGCAATTGGTCCACAGCGGGATGGGTCGCTTTGCAGACCATACTCCGGGAAGCGGCACGTTGATGATGGTCGTGAATGGCAAGACGACGCAGCAGACGGTTTGGCAAGAAACCGTCGTGGTGTCGCCGAACACGACCTATCAATTCGCCGCGTTTAGTGCCTCACCGAACACGGTCACGCCGCCTCCCGAACTCCGATTTGAGATCAATGGCACGGCGGTGGGAACATTGAGCGTGCCGCCGGTGACCGGCCAATGGGCACCGTTCTCCGCCAACTGGAATTCGGGCACAGCGACGTCCGCGATCCTCAAAATCATCAACATGAATGTGGCTTTCTATGGAAACGACTTCACACTCGATGACATATCCTTTACGGCCGTCGCCAGTTTCCCCAGCGGTACCGTCAGCTTCGCGCCAGGAGAATCGTCGAAGACGTTGACGATCGACGTCAGCGGTGACACCGCGAGCGAATCTGACGAAGGCTTCACGGTGACGTTGTCGAACGCGACGGGAGCGAGCTTGAGCACCGCGTCAGCCACCGGGACGATCTTGAACGACGACGCGTCGCTGACGATCACCGCCACGGATTCTTCGAAGCCGGAAGGCAACAGTGGCGACACGCCGTTCACGTTCACGGTGACTCGGGCAGGCGACACCAGCGGCACGGCGAGTGTGGACTTCACGGTCACAGGGAACGGCTCCAACGCGGCGGATGCCGCTGACTTCGGCGGCACCTTGCCGAGCGGAACGCTCAACTTCGCGGCCGGCGAAACGACGCAGACCATCACTTTGAACATCAGCGGCGACACGGCATTCGAGCCGGACGAAGGGTTCCAGGTGACGCTGTCGAACGCGATCGGAGCTGGCTTGTTGACGTCGTCGGCGACCGGGACGATCCGCAATGACGAGGCGGCTTTGTCGATCGCCGCCACTTTTGCATCGAAGGCCGAAGCACAGAGCGGCGACACGGCGTTCACTTTCACGGTGACTCGAACGGTCGACATCAGCGGTGCCGCGAGCGTGGACTTCGCGGTGACGGGAACGGGCGGCAATGCCGCGAATGCCTCCGACTTTGGCGGTAGCCTTCCGAGCGGGACGTTGTCGTTCGCGGCCGGCGAGACATCGCAGACGATCACTCTTAACGTCAGCGGCGACACGACGGCCGAACCGGACGAAGGCTTCACGGTCACGCTTTCGAACGTGGTGGGAGCGGGTTTAGTGACGTCGTCCGCGACGGGGACGATACTCAACGACGATGCGTCGTTGTCGATCGCGGCGACCAGCGCGAGTAAGAACGAAGGGAGCAGCGGCAGCACGGCGTTCACGTTCACCGTCACTCGCACTGGCAGCTCGAGCGGCACCGCGAGTGCGGACTTTACGATCGCAGGCAGCGGCGCGAACGCGGCGGATGCGGCCGACTTCGTCAGCACGTTGAATGCGGCCGAAGTTACGCTCGTGAATTACGGCAGCGCCGGCTGGCGCTATCAGCAGGTTGCGGTGGGGACGCTGCAAGGCTTTCAAACCGGCCCAGAACCGGCCGGCTTTGCCGATGGACTGGCAGGTTTCGGCAACCTGGCCGAGGCGGGCCTGTCCACGTCCACCAATTGGACGTTGAACACGGACATGCTCCTGCGCCGCGAAGTCACCCTGGGGTCGGGTGAATTCTTGAAGGTGGGAGTCGCGATCGACAACGATGTGCAGGTGTGGGTCAACGGCGTCGATATCTCCGGCGGCATGCAACAATCGGAGGACCTGGCCGTGCATGACCGCTTCATCTTCAGCGCGCCTCCCAGTGTGTCGCAGGTTGGGACGAACCTCGTGGCGATTCGCGCGCACGACCGAGGCGGTGCCGACTTTATCGACGCGCGAATCATCTCCGCTCCGGAAAGCACGAGGGGCGCACTGCCATCGGGCACGGTGAACTTCGCGGCGGGTGAGACAACAACGACGATCACGATCAACGTCAACGGCGATACGACGCTTGAAGACAATGAAGGCTTCACTGTGACGCTGTCGAACCTGGCCGGGGCCGACTTGGGAACCGCGTCGGCGAGCGGGACGATTCTGAGCGACGATGCAATGCTGGCGATCGCGGCGACCGACGCGTCGAAGCCGGAGGGCCATCACGGCAACACGCCGTTCACGTTCACGGTGACGCGAGCCGGCAACACGAGCATCGCCGCGAGCACGAACTACGCCGTCACGGGTGGCGGCACGGGTGCGGTCGGGACGGAGTCCCAACCTACGGCCGTGAATGGCAGCGACTTCGGCGGTACTCTGCCGAGCGGCACGATCAACTTTGCGGCGGGTGACACGACAAAGACGATTACGCTCAATGTCACCGGCGACACGACGGCCGAGTTTGACGAAGTGTTCACCGTAACGTTGTCAAATGCGACGGGAGCGACTTTGGGAACACCGTCCGCGACCGGCATGATCCTGAACGACGACACGTCGCTGTCGATCGCGGCCACAGAGGCGTCAAAGTCCGAAGGCGACAGCGGCGACACGGAGTTCACGTTCACGATCACTCGGGCGGGAGACGGCACTGGCACGGCTAGCGTGGACTTCGCCGTGACGGGAAGCGGGAGCCACGCGGCGGATGGCAGCGATTTCGGCGGCGGTCTTCCGAGCGGCACTTTGACATTCGCGGCCGGCGAGACGGCAAAGACGATGACCGTCACTGCCAGCGGCGACACGATCATCGAGCCGGACGAAAACTTCACGGTCACGCTTTCCAACTCGGTCGGAGCGGGCTTGGCGACGTCAGCCGCGACCGGGACGATTCTCAACGACGATGCGTCACTGTCGATCGCGGCGGCGAGCGCCACTAAGATCGAAGGCCACAGCGGCGACTCGGCGTTTACGTTTACAGTGATTCGCACGGGCGATTCCCGCGGCGCGGCGAGTGTGGACTTCGCCGTGGCGAGAAGCGGGATCAACGGCGCGGACGAGTCGGACTTTGGCGGCAGTTTGCCCAGCGGAACTCTGGCTTTCGCGGCCGGCGAGACGACACACACGATTTCCGTGAGCGTTCAGGGCGACAGCACCGCAGAGTTGGATGAAGGCTTCAGCGTGTTGCTCGCGAATCCGCAGGGAGCGGATTTGGGAACGTCGTCGGCAGCAGGAACGATCATTGACGACGATCGGCCGGTGTTGCGAGTAACCGTCGACCCGGGGGGCAATCTGTCGCTCATCGAGAACGGGGCCGGTCAGTCCGACGATGTCACGGTCGCGTATGACTCGCAGCGTGACGAGTTCGTCATCGCGTCGACCGTCGACAGCTCGCTGATCGCCGACGGGACGACGGTCACCAACGAGATTCGGGTCGCGGCTTCGCAAGTGACGGGCGGATTGATTGCCAATCTCGGCGGCGGTGACGACCGGCTGAATCTGCGGGCGATCGGTCTGCGGACGACGGTGTTGGGCGGAGCCGGCAACGACACGGTTACGGGCAGTCAGGGGGATGACACAATCGATACGGGTACCGGTGACGACGTCGCCAATGGCGGCAACGGCCGCGATGTGTTACTGGGAGGCGGTGGGAACGATGTGTTGATCGGTGGAGCACAAAACGATGTCTTGAACGGCGGCGATGGGAATGACCAGCTCGACGGACAGGGGAGTTCCGGAGACATGGTCAACGGCGATGCGGGAGATGACACGCTCCGAGGCGGTGCCGGCACCGACGCGATTCGAGGCGGCGATGGCTTTGACACGTTTGTCGAACGCCAAGAACGAGTCGCGTCCCCGCTGACAATCGTGCTGAGGGACACTCAGGTCACCGGACTCAACGCGATGGGCGAAGTCGAGACGCTGACAAGCGTCGAACGAGCGCTGATCGAGTTGGGTTCCGGTGACGATCGCCTGGATGCGTCGGCGTTTACGGGTTCCGTCACGCTACTCGGTGGAATGGGCAATGACACGTTGATCGGCGGTCATGGCGACGATGTGCTGCAAGGTCAACAAGGCCATGATGTGCTCGACGGTCGGCAAGGGAATGATCGTCTCCTCGGTGGCAATGGCCACGACTGCATGCAAGGCGGCCTCGGCAATGATTCACTCGACGGAGGTCTCGGCAACGACGCGCTGCTGGGCGGCGATGGCAACGACTCACTGCGAGGTGGCGATGGCACCGACTGGTTGCTCGGCGAAGCCGGCAGCGACATCGTTCAAGGCGACGCCGGTCTCGATCGCCTCACGGGCGGCGGCAACGGCATCACTCACGACCCCGGCGACCAAATCCATGACACCACCGCCACCATCGACGACACCTTCAGCTTCAACTTCGACGCCTTGCTGATGGGGATCGGCGGTTGATAAATTCTCGTACGATCGCAATCCTGATGAACGATGCCGGTGCCACCCATACTAACCCGAAGCGCAAGCGAGGGCTGAGGTAATAGAACCTCGCTTGCGCTCTTTGAACTTGCGCTGTTTTTGATCCGGCCCCATCCGGCTTGTCCGGATGGGGAAGACGATGGAGAGCTAGCGATGAACGTCACGCTCCCGACCCCTGTTTTTCTGCGGTTCGCCGCCGGAGGCGGCGAACCTTAGGAAAACAGGGCACTCAACGAGAGCGCCGCCGGGGCTAGCCAACCATCAAATTCACCATCCGGGTAAGCCGGATCGAGTCTTGTCCAATGGCCACGATTCCTCGATGAAAACTGTCAGCGCAACCACAAACAGCGCAAGTTCAAAACTTGCGCTTCGGGTAAGTGTCAGACACGGCGGCGTGCGGTATATCCCGAATGGTTTTGGAGATGCAGCATGCAGACGTCGCGACGTCAGTTCTTGACAGCAGCCAGCGCGGTCAGTTTGGGCTTCCTCGGATTGCGACGCAGCTTGCTTCCCGGCTTTGCGGAGGACTCGGCCACGAACAGCCTGCAAGTTCCGGGACACGGGCAGCTCCAGACGGACCCTCAGAAGGTGTTCGATCTGCCGGAGGGATTTCGATATTCGATCATCGGCCGCACCGGCGACATCATGAGCGACGGACTGTTGTTGCCGGGAGCACCGGACGGCATGGCGGCGTTTGCCGGCTCGCGGCCGGAGTTGGCGATCGTGATTCGCAATCACGAGCTATTACCTGGCTCAAGCAGAGGCCCGTGGGGCAAGAAGTTTGAACATCTGGGGAAAGTCGACGCCGCGAAGCTGTACGATCGTGGTGAGGGGAAAACGCCCGGCGCCGGTGGAACCACAACGATTGTATTCAACACCAAGACGCAATCGGTCGAGCGGCAATTTCTGAGCTTGGCCGGCACGTCGCGGAACTGCGCCGGTGGTGCGACTCCCTGGGGCAGTTGGGTCACGTGCGAGGAAACGGTCGTTCGCGCCGGACTGGTCGTCGATGTGAAGAGGTTGGACAAATATCACTGCGAACACGATCACGGCTACAACTTTGAAGTGCCGGCCACCGAGCAACCGCAACTCGCCGAACCATTGCCGCTGAAAGCGATGGGCCGCTTCAATCACGAAGCGATCGCTGTGGACCGGGCGACAAAGATCGTCTATCAAACCGAAGACCGCGATAACGGTTTGTTTTATCGCTTCCTGCCCAAGCAGCCGGGAAAG
>CAYSHJ010000541.1:0-12431 GCA_964430385.1 uncultured Planctomycetaceae bacterium | reverse complement strand
TTTCGCGTCAGGTATCGTTCCACAGACTCGAACACGCGACAGGCGGCTGCTCTGGTCTTGGTGAACACCAGGAAGTCGTCCGCGTAACGGACAAAGCGCAGGCCCCGCCGTTCCAGTTCTTTGTCGAAGTCATCCAACAGGATGTTGGCGAGGATCGGTGACAACGGGCCACCTTGCATTGTCCCTTCGTGAGAGGGTTGCAGTTGAGCATCGACCATCACGCCCGCTCGCAAGTAACGCCCGATCAGACGCAGCAACCGCTGGTCGCGGACCTTCCGCGCCACTCGCACGAGTAGCACGTCATGTTGAACCCGGTCGAAGAACTTTGACAGGTCCATGTCCACGCATTCGCGATAGCCGGCTCGAATGTGCCGTTGAACTTGCAGAGCCGCTCCCTGAGCGGATCGCTGTGGCCGAAAACCGAAGCTCGAATCCGAGAAGCCCGGATCAAAGATCGGCGTCAGAACTTGCAGAATGGCTTGCTGAATCACGCGATCCTCGACATTGGGAATGCCCAGGAGACGTTCCGAGCCATCCGGTTTCGGGATGGATTTCCTCCGAGCCGCTGATGGCTCATAGGTTCCCTCCAGCAGTTGTTGTCGTACGCGCGGCCATTGGGCGGCGAACGTTTTGAAGAACTCGTCCAGCGTGATCCCGTCCGGGCCAGGAGCCCCACGGTTCGCCTTCACGTTCTTCCACGCCCGCTCCATGTTCCGAGCTTCGACAATCTGCTCCATCAACTTTTCTGAAGGTTCGCTCAAGGCTGTTGTCCACACGACCGCCGCTGCCGATTGGCCTCGCTGAGGTTCCGGCGCAACGCGACTCACTACGGCTTCCCGGGGGAAGGCGAACGTGTCCGGCTGCTCTGGACGGATCGAGGTCATGCGGAAATCTCCTTGTCAAGAATCGTTTGGCCCTTCCCGACTTCACTGGCAGTGAGGTGGCGATACTACGGCCGCTGCTGACTTCTGTGGCCACGACGCGAGTTACCTCGTGCCGTTCCGCTTTCGAGCAAGCTCAACTCACGGATACGCGCCACAGATCTCCCCAAATATGAACGTGAACTTTCCCTGCGCAAGCTCGTCATCTACCGCCAGGTTCTGTCGGGAACGGTTTCGTTGTCTCCGGGCAACTCACCTCAGATTCCTCGCGGCCTCTATGACGTTTCTGTTCGTAGCCTCGCAGTTTCGGCGGGAATGCGACCGACGGCGACAAGTAGTGTCGGTAGTAACGCAAACACATTCGCAGGCTTCCTCCCCACGGTCGGTCACCCTTCCGCAGTTGCCTTCGCCTCGTACTTTGTCTCCCAGAATGACAGTTGGTATGTTGCCCTCCCGTGAGCCTCCCGTTTTCGTACAGGGGACTTGCACCCCACAAGTTCACGCCCATGTTGGGCGTACCATGAACCGGAGCAGCGAATCACGCAGAATTTGCATGGACAATCGCTCGTCGCCGCCCGG
Source organism: uncultured Planctomycetaceae bacterium (assembly GCA_964430385.1). GTDB lineage: Bacteria > Planctomycetota > Planctomycetia > Planctomycetales > Planctomycetaceae > CAYSHJ01. The sequence continues at coordinate 10,971 of CAYSHJ010000541.1, read as the reverse complement.
TTATGCTGTACGTTCCGGTCCCCCTTGTCTCTTAATCTCAATCGTTTCTTCGGACATTCCATCAAACGGCCTTTTGATAACTGATGGACTCGTCCGAGATTCTCGTCCGTTATTCGACGCACGATTTGCGTGCCGAGAACTCCATCCGTTTCTTGAGAATCGCGCTCGATTGGATGATGGCCGTTGAAATGGCTTTGATGGCTGCGCATCAAATCAACGTTTTTTGACTTGGCCCGACTCAGCAGCTTCGATGCGTCGGTCGATGTGACCGACGCGCGCACCACAGCGACTCGTTTGCCGACAAGGGACTCCTTAACTTGGCTAACCGAGATGCTCCGCCTCTCGCTCGTGCTCGCGATGTGGGACGAACCGAAGATGTCCTTTACCCTACTCAAACACTTGACCCGCCGTGCTACGTGATTAGAGAGATGTCAGAGAGTGGGGAAAGAACATCGGCGGTGCAATTCTCGGTGCAGCGTTCGGAATATTCCTGGGGATGGAGATTTCGTGGTGATGCACAGGAATTTTCTGGTCGATCCGTGGCACCCTCGCTGGCGGCGTTTGCGGGACGCTCTTGCTTAGGCTCGCTGGATGGGCACGATCCAGACCGAGGTGAAGTCGCGGAGCAACCAAATCTTCGGCATGGGATTCTTTCATGCAGATTCTGGTCGAGAATCCGGCACGAGTGTAGATTATGGCGATGATGCATTGGAAGTTGATCCGGCGGATGAATGCCGGCTGCATCCGGTGGCGGCTTCTTCAGCCAGCGTGTGGAATCGCTGGTCGGTGATTCGGATCGACCGCCGAAAGGACAAACGTGCCGTCGGCGCTTTCCAACGTGGAACACTAAATGGGGCCAAACTCATGTCGCTCAACTCAGAAAAGACGCTCAAAGGACTGCTTTGGTGGCTGGTGATCTTTCACGCCAGCTTAGGGTTGCTAGGTCTCTTCGCCAAAGAAACGGCAGTGTTCCTCGCGGAAGCATTCTTCAACTTTGAGCTGCAACTCACCCCTCAAATGTACTGGATCATCAACCCATTCGCGGCATATCTGCTTGCCTTCGCAGGGTTCATGGCAGTTGCAGCCATCGACCCCAAACGACACAGAAACGTGATCTATGTTGGTGCCGGGCTTTTGGCAGTCCGGGTTGTGCAGCGCGCGATTTTCTTGATCAACGCCCCTGCTGATCTTGTCGCGGACGCATCAAAAGCGAGCATCGGTCTGACAATCGCCATCGTTTCCGCGATTACGCTGTCGCTTATCCTGCTGACACGGAGATTGAAGTAACTCCACTGAGTCGGATCCAAACGCTCTATCGACCTTCTTTCACGAATTGATGGAGGTCAACGCAAGCAGCGTTCGCGAGAATCGGGGCCAAACATGACTTCTCGACCGCCAGGCCCCAACGACCATCTTTTCGGCCTGCGTACGATGTCACGCATGAAGGCCGACCTGCTCGCTAGCCGCCTGGAACTGCAGCGAGTTTACGGCGACTCGGTGTCATTCGCGGCAGGACCGTACCGGTTCTTTGTCTTCTTTCATCCCGACCAGGTGCGGGAAGTGCTGGTGACACACGCGAGATCGCTGATTCGCTTGCCGCGAGTGGTCAAGACGTTTGCCCAGTGGAACGGGCGCAGCATTCTCGTTGCAGAGGGCGAACAGTGGATCCGCCAGCGCAGGCTCGTGCAGCCGGCATTCCAACCCAGTCGCTTGGAATACTACGGCCGGACAATCGTCGAAAGTACACACCGGCTTGTCGAATCGTGGCGCGGAACAATCGATCGCGAGGGCCATGTTGACCTCGATATCGACGAGGCAATGACCCGGCTGACGTTGTCGATCATCTGCAAGACCATGTTCAACCACGACATTGCCGACACCTCAGCAGAACTCGCCGAAGCGGTTGCCGTCTTGTCGGAAGTCGCATTCCACGAAATGCAATCGCCGATTTGTTTGCCGCTGTGGATACCGACCGCGTGGAATCGTCGCAAACGGTGGGCAATTGATGTTCTGGACCGTTTTGTGCGGCGGTTCATTTCCGAACGTCGAACGGGCAGAAGAGATCATGGCGACCTGCTGTCCATGCTGCTGGCTGCTGTGGATGAAGAGTCGGGCGGTGCTCGCCTGAACGACACTCAGGTCCGAAATGAGGCAATGACACTCATGCTGACCGGTCACGACACAACGGCGGCTGCATTGGATTGGATTTGGTACAACATCGCCCGGTTTCCCGGCGTTGCCCGTCGCTGTGTGGACGAGATCGATCGCGTCATCGGGCCTCGGCCACCGGTGGCGAACGATGTTGGTGAATTGTCGTATCTGACCGCGACGATCAAGGAATCGCTGCGGTTGTATCCACCGGTTGTCGGTGTCTTTCCGAGGCAGGCCACCGAGAACCTCGTGATCGGCGGATACGACGTGCCTGGAAAAGGTCTGATCGCTCTTTCGTCATTCGTCACACAACGTGATGCCAGATGGTTTTCCAAGCCCGAACGCTTCGACCCCGAACGGTTCCTTCCGCCTCGCATTCACGAGATTCCGGACGGTGCCTATTTCCCGTTTGGTGCCGGACCACGTGTTTGTATCGGGCAATCGTTCGCAATGATGGAGATGGCGTTGATCGTCGCTACGATGTTGCAATCATTCGAAGTTGCGACCATTCCAGGAGCAGACAATCCCACTGGACAAGTCAAAATCACTCTTCGCCCCAAAGAACAACTGCTGATTCGCTGGAAATTCCGCGAGTCCGCAGTGACGAGTGTTTCAACGGAATTGTGACCAGATGCAACGTGGCAGACTTCCAGTGGTGTTGATTCTCGGAACGATGGGTTCGAGACTCTTCTGCCGCAGTGCATCGCGCACGCGAGCGTGGGTGCCAACTCGCCCGGTAAGCGCGTATGCGGATTTGAATCATCTGCAGTGCGACGAAGACGGCGTTCCCACATCTCAGCTCGATACTGCGGGCTGTCTTGATCAATGGCCGCTCGATTATGTCGGCCCCTTGCGAAAGCGGTTGGCTAAAGACGGCTTCTCGGTCCTGCCATTCGCCTATGACTGGCGACAAAGTCATTTCGTTTCGGCGCGGGCGTTTGCAGACTGGATCGACGACCGGCGACTCGATCAATTCAACGTCATCGGCATTTCGACAGGCGGACTGATTGCGACGCAGTACGCGCGCATGGGCCTTGGGGCAAAGATCCGGAAGTTCATCTCGATCGGGACACCGTTTCTCGGCATGCCGCGTGCGCTGGCCAACCTGCATACGGGTGCGGTCATTCATCGTGTCGCCGATCTGTTCTTGGCGCGCAAGATCCGTTCTCTGATTCGGACCTTTCCTTCGGTTTATGAAGTCATTCCTTCCGCGAGTTATTTTTACGGTGCAAACGGTCACTATGTCGAAGCCGACGACCAGCCGCTCACGTCGCATAGAGACACGTGCGCTTTCCTCGAGTCACAGAACGAACTTTCCGCCCAACTGGTACGCGCGGGAAGTGAATTCCTGTCGCAACTCGCCCCGGAACAGGCCCTTCGGGACGTCGACACGGCGTACATCGTCGGCACGGGGCGGCCGACGCCCGCCAGGATCATCTACCGACATTCGGGACAGATTCGGGTGTACCGGCAGGCCTTCGGGGATGGATCGGTACCGGCTCGCTCGCAGACGATAGGGGGCCAAAACGAGACGCTCCATCCCGGTCAGTCGTACCAGTTTCAAGGCGTGCATCGCACAATGCACCTCGATCCCCCAATCATGGAGCACATCGCGACAATACTTCAGGAAACGTAACACTCTAACCGAATGGCGTGGGTAGCTGAATTCGCCAAGAATTCAGGAACGACCGGGCGTGGTGCCGCCTGAATTCATGGCGAATTCATCGCCAGCTTCAGACCGCTAAAGTGTTACCAGGAAACAAAGCCGGCAACATCCGTTGTTGCGCCTCATCGAGAACCGGGAACTGCCTAATGCGCCGCTACACCGACCTGTTCAAGTCCGCGGGTGTTTTCAAGAGGATGATGAACCTCTGGCCGCCGCTTTGGGGTCAAGGCATCCGCATCAAATACATCGCGCCTGACTTCATGGAAATTCAAACGCGACTGGCCTTTTGCTGGTACAACAGCAACAACGTGGGCACGCAGTTCGGCGGAGCACTGTTTTCTATGACCGACCCGTTCTATTCGATCATGCTGCTGAAGAATCTCGGTGACCAATACGTCGTCTGGGATCAGTCCGCATCGATCGTTTTCCTGCGGCCGGTCAAAGAGCCGGTTGAGGCATCGTTCGTCCTAACCAACGAAGTCCTGGAGACGATCCGTCGGCAAACACAAAACGGCGAGGGTTACTCGATTGAACTCCCAGTGACGATCAATGGCGTGAGCGGTGAGCGGATCGCCAGCGTCACGCGGAAGCTCTCCATTCAGACCCGAATTCAATCATAGGCCTACGAAGCTGGCGACACGGCATCGCCGACGCCGAGGGGTTCGTCAACTCCTACTTTTCCGCGAGTCGAGGCGTAAAAAGTAGCGTACTCCGGATTCATGGTGCCCATGACACGGTCCCAGATGTTGAAGAATAGCCCGAAGTTGTAGTTGCTGTTTCGATGGTGCAAATAATGATAGGTCGCGCAACTGCTAAACTTCGTCAGCGGCGACGTCGCGAAACTCTTCGGAAACAATTCGTACCCCGAATGGCCAATGATGTTCAATGCAAACGACAAGATCGCGAAGGCGATCAAGCTGTAGGGGTGCGTGGGGATCAGCATCAGCAGGATGGGACGGAACAACAACTCAACGAAGCCTTCAATCGGATGAACTGAAAACGCGGCCCAGGGCGACACGTTGTGAAACTGGTGATGGACTACATGGTGGCTGATGCGGCGAAACGGCCGCTGGTGCATGAGATAGTGGACCCAGAAAAAGTACGCGTCGTGCGCCAACAGCAGGACGGGGACGACTAGCACTCCATAGATCGTGCCGTAGTCATGCCAATCAAAGTACAGTCTCAAGAAACCCCGCTCGTACATGAGATAGGCGACGACCGCCAGGATCGCGTAGTTCACATTGTTGAGCAGTGCCCAGGTCATTTCTGATCGCATGACCTTGCCGGAAGCACGTTCAGAATTGATCTTGTACTTCCCCAACTTTCGATCGAAGAGCTTGCAGACGATTGCATAGTAGGTGCCCGTCATCAGCAGATAACGAAGGCACGACGCTGCCAGCGCGATCAGCCCGACTTGACCGTAAAACAGTGCAGACTCCTGCATCGACCTGTCTCCCTTGACGATCACAGACCAGCATTTCCTGCCAGTGCTTGTGTCACTTCAATCGCTCTCACAAGGTACGGTTTGTGCGTAGGCCTTGAATTCAATCTCGCACAGTTTTCGACGCGGCGGCACAAACACCTGCCCTCGTACCAAAAACAGAGGATCCAAATTGCGAATCGTCTCCAGTTCGGCCGACAGCGTTTCCCCTTCGCAAGGCAACGTGTCTGACAGAAGCTCGAAGCGATCAATGGCGGCCAAATGTGCGACCGTCACCCGCCTCTGTCGCTGCCGAGCTTCCACCGCCATAATAAACGCATAGGACTGCGCCAGGAATTCCACCAAGGCTCCGACATGGACCCTGCCGTTGTCCAGCATCAGATGATGGTTCAGCGTCACCGCAGTCCTCCCATGCTGCGTTGACACGTCTATGATTCGGTCGACCCACACCATGGGCTTGGAGTGGGGCAGTAAGCCGGCCAACTCGTCAGTTGTTATTGGAAACTTCACACGGTTCACCAAGGCACGACGTCCCGTTCTGTGAGAAGCAAACTGCGATGGAAGTATTCGAACGGCATGTGTCACCACTCTTGCACGTCATCCGCCAGACTGGTACTTCGCTACATCTTTCGCTTGAGATTCCAGAAGCCTTTCCGTTTCTGGAAGGCCATTTCCCCGATCAACCGATTCTGCCGGCATCCATCACACTAGAGCTTTCCGCCTGGTTGGCAAAGAAGTATCTGCTCGCAGGCGAAACGACCACGATCCGGCAAGTGTCCCGCAGCAAGTTCCATCACAACATCGCCTCGCTGACACGATTGCAGATTAACCTAACCGCTGCGAAGAACGGAGCTTTCCGATGTCGTTGGCTCGTTGACGGCACCGTTGCGGTCGACCTCAGATTCACTCTTGGCCAGATCGACCGTTAACGCAACCAGACGATACACGTCATCCAGAGTTCGTGCATCCATGAACGACTCAGGCATAATCGTCATACCGGTTTTCGCTTCGAGCAACACCAGCATGTCGGCCGCATCAAGACTATCCAACCCCAAGTCACGATAGATGTGGGTCTCCCGCACGAGCTTACTGTGGGGGATCTCAAAGTGGCTGTGCAGGATATCGTTGACTTCTTGCTGAATTTCCATGCTCCCGTTCCTTCAAAGTGTGCCATTGGCCAAAACCAGTGACACGTTCATGCCACCAAACGCGAAGCTGTTGCTGACGACCAAGCCGTCGGCCAGTGAAGCCGCTTGCGTCACAAAATTCAAATCCGGCATTTCCGGATCTACGCAGTCGAGATTCTTGGTGCCGATGACCTCATTGTGTTCCATCATTTTCAACACAATGATCGCTTCGGTGCTGCCTGCAGCGGCAAAACTGTGGCCCAGATGCCCCTTAATGCTGCTAATCGCCATCCGCTCTCCGAAGACGCGATGAACAGCCGAGGCCTCGCACAAGTCGCCTAGCTTGGTCGACGTGGCGTGAGCGTTGACATAGCTGACGTCGCCGCTCGTGGCGCTTGCGTCTTTCAAAGCCTCGCTGATGGTGGCGGCCATCGAGTCAACAATCGGACTACTGACGTGTTGTCCGTCACAGCGATGTGCGCCGCCTGCCACGCGCCCGTAACTGGACCGGCCGCGCCGTTGCAACGACGGCCACGATTCCAAAACCAGCATCGACGCTCCCTCGGAAACGACAATCCCATCCCGGTCCCGGTCAAAGGGACGCGAGGCCGCCTGCGGTGCATCGTTGAAGCTGCGCGTCGCTGCCAAGGCGACATCAAAACTAAAACAACTCGTGATGTGACACTCATCTGCTCCCCCAGCGAGCACGATATCGCAATAGCCACTCTCGATCATTTGTTTGCCCAGCAGGATCGCTTGCGCCCCAGTGCTGCAGGCGGAACTCGGCGAAAGCACGGGGCCGGAAAACTCCAAGTAGGAAGCAAGGTTCAGCGCCAGCGAGTGACTCATGCATTTGAAGACGGTCGTGGACAATTGCCCTTTGAACGACCCGCTTGCATGAAACTGCTGCTGCGCCTCTGACATCGCGATCGGACTGCCGGTCGTCGAACCCGCAATAATCATCACTCGTCTTTCGGAGAGTTCGTCTTTGGCCAATCCCGCTCGCATGAGGCATTCTTCCAGTGCGATGCAAGCCATCTCCGACATGCGTGACATCGTGCGCCGCTTTTGTCTCGGAATAAACGACGCATCGTAGTCGGGAACCAGGGACGCAACATAGGAACGGAGTCCTTCGACCTGCGACCACTCCGGCATGAATCGAGCGGCAGTCTGCCCGGCCTGAAGCGCCGAGTATGTCGTATCAGCATCGAGTCCCAGCGGACTCACCAGACCATAGCCGCTGATATGCACGGTCATTCGAAAACGCCCTGTTTCTTAGTAGAGACGCATGTGTTACCGATTGCACGTCGCTCTCGGCATTGTATAGGCAAGGAGATAGGTGAAACACAACGCACGGCGGAATCGCCGTCAAGATTGAGATTTCTCGGAGCCTCTCCGACTCTCGAATACACGTGATAACCACGTTGGCCAACCGTGGGTCGGCCTTGGTTGATGCGGACCGGTCCACAACAGGGTAGTCGACAAGCTCTAATCTGCGTCAGTCCGACACACCGGGCCTCGTACCGCGGGAGTCTTATCAACTCATCCCTATTTCGGGATTCCGAGAAAACCACCGTTTTTGACACAGCGTGCGAGCCGCCGAGATCCTCGATCCTCATGATCGACATTCGCCCGAACAACGGTCTTCAGGACTCGCGAACAATGCGGTAATCGGTCTGGTTGGTGATCTCCACGAAACGGCGGACGCTGTCGCGATCCTTGTTTTTTTCATCCTCGACCTCCTCCTCAACCGTCATCGCGGTTCCATCCTTCTTCTTCGCCGGACCGACCGTCTCTTGTTTCCTCCGCACCTGCTCCGGAAAGCGATCGTAGGGGACGAGCAAATGAGACTGGCGCTGCGCCCTGTCGCGCACAGGCCCAACGGTCCAGCCTTGACGCAAGCGATCCCCGGTCCAGCCATCGTGTTCCGCTTCCGCCAGCACTTCGATGTTCGCTTCGATCAGCTCTCGCATCCGATCTTGGTCAGCTTGGGTCCATTCCTGGCCGCTCTTGGGAGCCAGGCAGAGTCCCGCCATCAACAACACATCGTTGATCCGTCGCGCGGCGGACCGATTGTCCTCCTGCATGTATTCCGGGAGATCCGCGTATTTTGCGGGGAGATCGGAGCTGGGCCACTTTGCATTGTAATACTCGTGGATGTGCGCCGCGATCTGTTCGAAGTCGATGGGGACCGTCATGTCTCATGCTCCACGAGGGTGAGAAACTCATCGGCAGCGACGTGCAGGTTGAGCTGATTGAAGGGGGGCAGGGCGCTGCGCTGATATTCCGTTGTCCGGCTCGACTGCCGCACATGCTCCGCGATCTTCTCCAGCGATCGTGCGCCATGCCGGTAGTAGTCGATTTTGAGAAAGGCATTCACGAGTCCGTCATCGATCGCCAGCGGGGCCTGGGGATCGACACCCAGATGCACGCGCAGCAGCAACGCGCGACGCACGGGGAAGGTGATGTCCTGGTCGTCGTGCCGGTTTGGGCCCAGCACGTTGAGGTAACCTGACAAGCGGCTTTTGAAATCGGGAGCCTTCTTCGCGACCGCGTCCGGATTGGATTGCGGTTCACCAAAATCCTCAAAGCGGTGGCAAGTTCCTCCGGCGAACACGAACACGCACTTGCCGATCGGATGTGTGATCTCTCCCTGCTGAAACGCCCCGTCCTGCATGGGTGCCAGCAGGTATTGCAGCCATTTCAGGTTCTGCGAATCGAATTCGTCCCAGAAAACGATGGGGAGCATGCCCTTTAACACTTCGTCGCGCACCTGATGCAAGAGACCATGCAGATCGCCGGCCTCCTCAAACTGCGACAGATTGAACTCCAGGAGCGGCGTGTCCGCCGCCAGAACCGCCTTGGCCAACTGCTTCACGCCGAACGACTTGCCCGATCCCGGGGGGCCGAAGGCGGCAATCGACAGCGGCTTGGTCGCCTTGGGGTCGTTGCGGTAACGAATCAGGAGTCGCTGCAGCGCTCTGAGACTCTCGATCTCGGTCCGGTCGATCGCGAAGAGCTTCCCGAACTGCAAGTAGGGGGTCTCATGGAGTTGTTTCAGCCCGTGCTTGGCGACCCTGCGAGCCAGGCCCCACAGCGGACCCGGCGGGATCATGATCCCTTCCGTGCCGGCGACGATGGACCACTGATCCGAGCGTGAAAGTGCGTCGGGAACTGAGACGGCCCCGAAGGACCAGTCATGCTTCTCGGCCAGGATTTCATGGGCCAGAGCACGAAACGGGAAAGCCGGTTTGGACGCGGAGCGATCTGATTCCACCGGCCCATGGCCTTCGATCAGCAACCGTCGCATGCCGCACAGGCCGGCACGGACGCCCCGTTCAAATGCCGAAGTGATCTGAGCGTTCGTGCTCGCCGGGGCTGGAAGATGGGCGATGACCGCGGCGGTCAAGCTTGCTTGAAAGCCGATCATCCGGCCTGGCAGACTGGCGTAGAAATCTCCTTCGACCCGAGCGGGGTCGAACACCAGACGCAGTTTGGCATCCTGGCCGTCATGACTCTCGGCGATCAAAGCGGCCTCGCTCCCAAGGTTGACGATCACGCAACGCGGTCTCCGCTGACCGGCCAGCCGCGGATTGCTGCGAAATCCATTCAGCAAATCGAATGCCGCCCGCTCCCAGGACAGGTTGCCGGTGATCTGGATCGGTTCCACTCGCAGATCGTGAATCGAGATGATCAGCACCGTGCGGGACAGGAGTTCCTCTGATTTGCGAACTGCCCGCGGCGTATTCTCCTGGGTCTTGCCCGAAACCAGCGTGTGCCACAGGTCGCTGGCCGCGACGGGGGAAGACATCTTGATCACCAGCCACTCCGGCAAGCGGCGCGACGAATCAACCAGGAACTGCGGCCAGGCGGCCTGGTTCGGCCAGCGACGGAAACTGAGGCCGGCATCATCGACGGCCACAATCCCGTGATCCTGGTCCAGCACCTTCTGGTCGACGGCGGGGACGACATCGACGGGCTCGCTCGAATCGAACCCCAGCGCGTCCGCCATCCGCCAGACCTGCTCTTTTTTCTTGGCAGGGTTGTCCGGAGCCTTCACAAACGGCTGCATCAGGCAATAGCCGTTGGGAACGATCCTGAAGATCTTGGGATTGTGAAAGCCCCAGTCTACCGCAGGCGCATTCGCCCCCTTGGATTTCGTCCGGGACGTCGCCAGCTCGCGCAGTAGGTCACGCAGGAGCGCCGCTCCCCCCAAGGCTGACTGCTGCAAAGTCCCCAGGCGAATCGTCGACCCCGGTAAACGGTCTCGGCCTGCTCTGCAAACGTTGAAAGTTTTGTTTTCGTGAGAAGATTTTAGGCGGCGATTTGTTGTAAAGCCTTTGTACTGGCGGATGTGGCAATTGGGAAGGGCGGCAGGATTCGGCGACCGTTGGCGGTCAGTTGATAGCGATGGGTGCGGGGAATTTTCCGGATCAGACCATGAGCGCGGAACAAGCGCAGTAACCGAGTCACTTGGCCCGACTGGCGGCGCCGTTCGGTCAATGCCGCCGCATCGGCATCGGTTTCGGCTTCGGGAGGAGAGGCGGTGGGGGTGGTCGTCGGGCGGTCTCTGGTGGTGGGGGTGG